>JABJAL010000050.1 GCA_018669005.1 Nitrospinaceae bacterium | reverse complement strand
CCGGTTTTCATCTCGGCGATTTTTCCTTGGTGAAGGACCACTCCCCCAATAATCTGCACATCAAAATGACGCATATTCAGAAAGCGGCGACCAGCTTCTCGCACCAAAGCAAAAGCTTCGGGGAGAATATCGTCGAGGGTTTCGCCACTCGCTAAACGTTCACGGAATATTGGGGTTTCATCCTTCAACTCATCATCTGTCATTTCCAGATAACGAGACTCAAGCGAATTCACCAACTCTAAAATCGGTTGAATTTTCTTGATCTGCCGCTCGTTAGCGGTTCCGAAAACACCGTTTAATTTTGATAGGCCTCTTTCAAGAATCGACCCAGCCATAGTTAGCTCCGATAGATATTTCTACATATAAGAGACGAAATCGCCTCCATCTAATTTCAGATTAGCACGAGAGAGATAAAACTAGAATTTAATTTCAGGACAGAGTCGCAATCATCTCCGCGCTACTGGAGAATCAACGATATACAGCATGGGATTGACAGCGACTCCGTTCAGGCGGACTTCATAATGAAGGTGGGGACCCGTCGAACGACCTGTACTCCCCACCTGAGCAACAATTTCCCCTCGCCTAACACGAGCCCCCGCACGCAATAAATTTTTCTTTAGATGTGCATACCTCGTTACGATTCCCTGCATATGTCGAATTTCAAGAACATTCCCATATCCAGATTCTCTACGTGCTTTGATCACCAAGCCATCTGCAGGGGAAATCACACCCGCCCCCCTTCGGGCAACAACATCGATCCCTGCATGAAATTCTTTACGTCCCGTAAACGGAGAAAATCGGTTTCCAAATCCTGAAGTCAACCAACCCCTTACGGGCAAAATTGAAGGGGTATGCGAAAGGAGTACTTTCTTTTCATTAAATGCACTCACCAGATACTTAAATGCTCTCTTTTGAGTAGATGTCCTTTGTTCGATATCCAAGAACTGGCGATTAAGGCGAGTGGCAAATCGTCGACCGGAAGGAGCAAGCCCCTCGAAATCTAAATACTGATCGTCCTTGCTAACCCCTCCGAGACCGATCTCATTTTTCAAAGCCTTCGGCTTAACTGAAGCCATGATTCGAAGCTGCTCTTCAAATTTCTGTAAACCTGTCAAGCCATTATCAATTTCCTGAAGACGCACACTGAATCTCTCTAAAAGCTTTCTTTGTGCTACAGCCCTCTTATGAAGAGGCTCAAGCCGTACAATCTGCTTCTCTAGGGAAACCCGGTCATTAACCAAAAATATACTGAGCGCCCCTAAGATAAAAACGCAGAAAATCGACATCCACATCGTGCGTCGCGTCACCCCAAAACGTACTGTTCCGCTAGATTTATCCGGTATGATTATGACTGTATATTTTTTACCCGCCAAAACAAGGACTCCAAAACCCACATTAAAGTTTAACTACATCTCAAATTAATCAAACACTTAGGCTTCATATAGTTCTTTTTTATAGGTATTTCCTTCTTCCAAATGTCACATTCAAAATAAGTTATCATCCTGTCCACAAATTTGTCAACGACATCATTCTAATATACTGAAATATCATTTGTTTCGGTGATTTCAACCCATTACTGCCCCAGAATCGACCAGAAGTGCCTGTCCGGTAATGGTACAAGCATCACCGGAGGACAAAAACGCCGCCGCCCTTCCGATGTCATCGGGGGTCTGTTCCCGGCGTAAAGGAGTTGAATTCACAAAATCGTCAAATACTTGCCGAGACGAAAGTCCTTCAAGATGGGGAAATTTCTGCCGATATAACCCAGCCAAATTCTCCCACATCGCGCTCCAAATCAAACCGGGGCAAATTGCATTTGCCGTGATTCCATAGCGTCCCACTTCACGGGCAAGCGCTTGAGTGAAAATAATAACCGCAGCTTTGCTTGCACTGTAGTGTGGAAGTGCCTCCGTACCATGGCGACCCGCCCGCGAGGAGATATTAACGATTCGGCCCCACTTAGCCTCCTGCATGACAGGAAGGGCCGCTCGGCATAAAAGGAACACACCCTTAACGTTCACCGAGTAGGTGGCATCCCAGTCCGCCTCGGAGATATCCGAAAGAGGTAGGCCCAGCTTGAAATTTGGCCCACCTATGACACCTGCGTTATTTACCAAAATATCGAGTCCACCAAACTCCGAGCAGACCTTATCAACAGTGGCCTCGCATTCGGCGGCCTGGGTCACATCAAGGGGAATAGCCACCGCCTTGGCACCCATGGCCGCGACCTCTTCACAGCAACTTGCCGCTCCTTCAGGCGAAATATCGGCCAGGGCGAGCGAGGCGCCCTCCTCGGCAAGGCAGCGTGCGATTCCCCGGCCAATTTCGCCGCCAGCCCCGGTGACGAGCGCCACCCGTCCCTCAAGCCGCCTCGCGCGATTTTCCACCTTAGTCATTTAATATCAATGACTTGAGCCAAATCCGCTCATCGTGCGCCCTTCGCTAAGCCACCCCTCGTAGACCTTGATACCCTCAAGGACAGCTGGTGCCCCAATATAGGTGAACATCTGAATAATTACCTCTAGAATCTCCCTGTCTGTGGCGCCATAGCTCGCCGCCGCCGAAAAATGGGCGCGCATCTGATTGAACATGCCCGTCACGCAAAGCGCCGAGATGGCGCAAAGCTCACGCGTCTTGTGGTCAATCACATCCCGGTCATAGAGCCCGCCATGCACACTGCGCTGGAAGATCATCGAAAACTCGGGGTCCAGCTTATTGAGCCGCTCAAACAAAGCCTCCGAGTACCCATCGCCATACTGCTCGTTTCCGCGCCGTATAGCCGGAGGATAGAATCCTTCCTCATCTACCATCAAACACTCCCTTCAAACGTTAAGAGCTAACCGTCTATGCCTCTACGACCGGATTCGTGAGCCGACCAAGACCCTCGACCTCAACCTCAACAACATCGCCCGGCACGAGGAACGAGGGCACCTCACGCGCATAACCAACGCCCGAAGGGGTTCCCGTCAAGAAGATATCCCCCGGCACAAGCGTAAAGCCCTCCGAGAGCGACGAAAGCATGGCCGGGATATCGTAAATCATGTTTGCTGTGGTGGAATCTTGGCGAATCTCCCCGTTGACCCAGCTCTTCAGGGTCTTGTTCATCGGGTCCCCGTAATCTTCCCTCGGAACGATGAAGGGTCCCAGAGGGCAGGATCGGTCAAGGGTTTTACCCTTGAAAATCTGGTTGTGCTTACGTTGAATGTCACGGGCGGAAATATCGTTGCCACAACAATACCCGAATATATGGTCGTAGACTTTATCCGCCGGAATGTTGATTCCCCGCTTCCCGATGATGACGGAGATCTCCGCCTCATAATCGTACTTCTCTGAACAGTTATGCCTCGGGATCCCCTCCCCATGTCCAATCAGGGTGGAGGGCGCCTTTGTGAAGAACATCGGGGCGTCGTACTCCACCTTGGTCGTTTTGACATCCTTGGCTTTGAGACCCTCATTCACATGGTCCGTATAATTCAACCCCATACAGAGAACGTTTCTGCCCGGATTCGGCACCGGCGCCATGAACGACACCTCGGCCGGGTCCATGAGAACAGGCGCAAGCTCCCCCGTATTTTTCTCAGCCTCGGCTACATGGGCACGAACCTTAGGACCTAATTCGTCCCAGTTCTCTATCAACTCCACCATTGTGGCCGGATTCACCGGGTCTCCCAGAATTCCCGACAAACGAGCGATGTGCGCAATCTTATCGCCCACATAAACACCTACTCGCGCAACACCGCGATAGTCATAAGTAATCAGCTTCACTATTACGCCTCCTTAGATTTATACAAATGGGCCCGCAACCTGCACACGCCAAGATACCAAACCAGCAAATCTGCTAGGCCGCCGAATATTTTTTTATCGCCTCGGGAGTCAATTCAAGACCGTGCCCCGGAACATCGAGCACCTTCATGAATCCTCCCTTGGCCTCAAACTTTCTCGTCAACGAATCGGACGGAAACAAGTCCATAAACTCCACCATGTAGCCACTCGGCGTTGCCCCAACCAGACTGATCGAAATCTCGTGTGCCAGATGGCTGCTCAGCGAGAGGTTATAGGCATCGGCTAGATGCGCCACTTTTTGAAACTCCGTGATACCGCCCATCCGTGTAACATCCGGCTGAAGGAAAGAGGCCGCCCGCCGCTCGCACATTTCCCTAAATCCCCAACGCATATAATGGTTCTCTCCCGCCCCGACAGGCACCATGCTTTTTTCAGCAATCTCGGCGAGATCGTCGAGCGAATCGGCAATAACAGGCTCCTCGAACCACGCGACACCGTACTCGGCCAGCATGCAGGAAACATCTACCGCCTCGCGCACATTGTATTTTTGATTCGCATCCACGAAGAGCGTAACGTCCTCACCCGCCTCCTTGCGGAGGAGCGAAATCCGCTCCTCATCGCGGGGTGTTCCAATCTTGAATTTATACGCATCAAATCCCCGGTTGATAAAATCCTGACACTCGGCGACGAGCTCATTATCGCTCAAGGTGTGCCAACCACCACTACCATAGACCGGAACCTCGTCCCGAAATCCGCCCAACAAGCGGTGCACCGGCATCCCGGCTGCCTTTCCCATGATGTCCCAACAGGCAATATCAACAGCCGAGAGCGCCCAGACGCCTAGCCCCGCACGCATGCGGGCCTTGTTGGGTCCCCAGAGCCGCTGCCATATCGCCTCGGGTGCCAGGGCATCCTGCCCAACAACTAACGGCGCCAGTTCATTCTGGATATAAGGAACGATGGCGGTGCTGGCATGCCCCCCTAGTCCCATCGTGAATCCGGTGCCACTCGGGCCGTCCTCTGTGTGAACCTGAACAACGGTGAAATCCACCACCGTGTAGGTCCCAAGCGAGCTTCCGATTGGCTTTGCCAGGGGAAGCGGCATCGCCACTGCCTCGACCGACCTGATTTTCAAATTTGACATCGCAGTACATTTCTCCTTTTATAAAAATGGCATCGTGCGAATACGCATCACCTGGTTCGTTCCATCGGAGTGCAGAAAACTTGTTGCATCACGAAGATATTTCTCCATGGGCGCCTCGGTCATGTAGCCCATGCCGCCCCACACCTCCAGCGCCTTCGTGGCGATTCGGAAGGCGGCCTCCGAGACAAAAACCTTCGTCATGAAACCCATCTTTGGATCATAAAGGTCATCTTTAGTCGTCGTCCATGCCGCGTAATGTAGAAGGCGGCGCGAGGCCTCATATTCTGCGAAACAATCACACAACATGAACCCGACCGCCTGATGATCGATAATCGGACTTCCCCCCTGAACCCGATTGCGGGCGTACTCCAGGGCCTCTTCATATGCCGCGCGCGCTGTTCCCAGAACGGTGGCAGCCGCCTCGATGTTCGAGCCGCGAACGAAACGCTTGCGCGCCGCCATCGCACCGCCCACTTCGGTCACACGGTTGGCGTCTGGAATACGGCAGTTATCGAAAATTAGCTCGGCGTTCTGCGAAAGACGCTGACCCATTTTTTCGTGAACGCGCCCGTATGTAAATCCGTCCATATCGGGCGTGGCGATGAAATACGTCACCCCCTCATCAACACCTTTCGTTATGTCCGTGCGAAATGCCATGAAATAGAGTTTGGCGATGCCGCCGTTGCTAATGAAATGCTTCATCCCGTTAACCACCCAGTCGTCTCCGTTGAGAACAGCAGTGGTCCGCATCCCGGCATCGGGGCTGTTATAGGGCAAAATATTATCCGAGCCGGCATTGGGCTCCGTCATGCCTACTGCGAGGTGGAAGCGGTGATCTTCCAAAAATGCAGGTAAATATCTGGCACGCTGCTCTTCATTGGCCAGGCGCTCGAAGAAATGCGAAATTTTCCAGGTCTGATCGAACGTCACGGCGATACCCAGATCACCCCAGGCAAGCTCCTCGCCAACCAGGCAAAGGGTAAGAACATCGGCACCGGCTCCCCCCATTTCCTCAGGCAAGGCAAGGGTTCTCAAACCTACATGGCTACCCTTTTCAACAACTTCCCATGGAAATCGTTTCTCCGGGTCCTCAATTTTCTCTTGCGCATGGGCAATTGGTCTGATTTCCCTTTCGGCAAAATCATGGGCTAGTTGCTGGAGGGCAAGCTGCTCTTCTGTAAGGGCAAAGTCCACGAAAAACTCCTTTTATGATACCTACCAACGTCAAATGGGAAATTACGCTAAATTACCCGAAAATAAAGGATAAATATGGGATTGGGGCGATGGTATCCGTCCCTCGGAAATGGTGTCAAGGCGGCAATCCTTTGTCCTGAAATACCGCCATCGAGCCAGATAATACTTATTGCAGAATTTACAGTCTTATTTTGGGCATTGACCATCTCCCATGTCTTCCATAGGCTTTTCCTATTAACTTTCGCCGCCCCTCAAGCAAGTTCATCATATGCACTTGGACATATGGCAACTCAATTACAGGGATTTTTTAACGTGACAAAAAAACGATTTAAAAAAGCGCGTGTCCTATTCGTGCTGGCAATAATTCTTTTCCCGTTTACAGCTACCGCCGCCCCGCTTCGCATCTCTGCAATTCCGGATGAAGCCCCTACCGAATTGATTAGAAAATTCGCGCCGCTGGCCACCTACCTCGAAAAGGAAATCGGAAGGCCCGTAAAATTCATCCCGCTCATCAATTACGTTGCAACGGTCGAAGCCCTCGCGGCGAGGAAAGTTGATCTTGTTTGGTACGGCGGCTTCACCCATGTACAGGCCCGCATACGGACAAAAGGAAATGCTGTTCCCCTGGTCATGCGGCGGCGCGACCTCGAATTCAAAAGCAAATTCATTACCGCCACTAACAGCGGCATCAAAAGTCTCAAAGATCTTAAAGGAAAAACATTTACATTCGGTAGCGTGAGCAGCACCTCGGGCCATCTCATGCCCCGCTTTTTCCTCAAACAGGCGGGTATCGTGCCCGAAAAAGATTTTGCCAGGTTCAGCTTTTCAGGCTCCCACGATGCCACCGCCAAATGGGTCGAGGCAGGCAAGGTCAAGGCCGGTGCGCTTAACGAGGCCGTTTGGAGCAAGCTGGTAAACGCTGGCAAGGTGAACACGAAAAAAGTCCGCGTTTTCTACACCACACCAGGCTATGTCGATTACAACTGGACAGCCCGGGCCGATCTTCCGCGCGAGGTTCTCAGTAAACTCGCTAGCGCCTTCTTGAAACTAAACCATAAAAATCCCGAACACCGAAAAATTCTCTCCCTACAACGCGCGAAAGGCTATGTTCTGGCTTTCGGAGCTGACTTCAAAGCGATAGAATTAGCAGCGAGAGAAGCGGGACTGCTTAAAAAAGAAGCGACCCAATAAGTCTAGCTGCTTCCCACATTTAGCAAAACACTAATTATTCGATAGGCATGCAATGGAATCCGCGTTTGAGCTTACAGATGTCCGCAAGCGGTTTCGCCTGTCCAACGGCGGCTGGAATGATGCTCTAAACGGCATTACGCTCTCGATCCGGCCCGGAGAGTTTATTGCGATCATTGGACCCAGCGGTGCCGGAAAAACCACCCTACTCCGGCTCATGAACCTGACCCTTCGGCCTGATAGCGGCGATGTGCGGGTGAGCGACTTGAACCCTGCCGACTTAAACGGCAAAGCCCTCCGCACCCTACGCGCCCGAACGGGTACGATTTACCAGCAACACAATCTCATCCCCACCTTGAGGGCGGTACACAACATCCTGGCGGGTAGGCTATCGTCTTGGTCCATCTTGAAGGCGCTCTACTCGCTTCTCTCACCCAGAGAGACCACCAGCGCCGCCGAAGTTGCCCAGAAGGTGGGGGTACTCGCCAAACTTTGGGAGCGCACCGACCGCCTGAGTGGGGGCGAGCAGCAGCGGGTGGCTATCGCACGGGCCCTAATTCAGAACCCGAGCCACCTGCTGGCAGACGAGCCCATCGCCAGCGTAGACCCCTCGCGGGCGGACGCCCTCATTCAACTTCTACGCGAATTGAGCGAGGAGGACGAAAAAACCGTTGTCGTCAATCTCCATGACGTCCCCGTCGCCCTTCGGCATTTTCCACGAATCATCGGCCTCCACGCGGGCGAGGTTTTCTTCGATCTTCCACCCGAGGGAATCACCGAAAATCTTCTGGTGGGCCTTTACGAAGGCGATGAAGAAATTCCCGAGGGCGAGGCTCGCGCCTGGATCGGCGAGGCAATGAAGGAGAGCCTGGCCGGGTGAGCACATCTATCGAGCAGCCGCCTCATCGCCCACCCATGGCGGTCGGAAGATTCGTCCTTTTCATTGCCTGTGCGGCAGCCGTTCTGGCTAGCCTTCGCTTCGTCGAGTTCAACCCGGCACTTCTCATCTACCCGGATGCGCTAGGCTCGATGGCCGACTTTGGCAAAGGATTCCTCCCCCCCGACCTGAGCGCTGACTTTCTTATCACCACTCTTCGGCCAGCCCTTGAGACAATCCAGTTGGCCACAGCAGGCACGGCGCTGGCGCTCGTCTTAGGAATCCCCCTCTCGCTCATGGCGGCAGGCACCTTTCATCTGGGCGGCGGCCCGCTATTTGAGGGCGACCCGCCCGCCAAGGGGATCAGAGGCGCCCTGCGCCCCTCGCCCTACTGGATATCACGCCTCACGCTCAACGCCATGCGCTCGATTCCCGAGATTATCTGGGCACTGCTGTTCGTTCGGATGACCGGGCTCGGTGCCGCAGCGGGCATCCTGGGAATTGGGGTAGCCTACGCGGGGATCATGGGAAAAGTCTTTGCTGAAATCATGGAGGGCACCGACATGCGCCCTGCCATCGCCCTGAGAGCTGCGGGTGCGAGCAGGCCCCAGGCAATCGCCTACGGGGTCATTCCTGGCGCGATGCGCACTCTACTCTCCTACACCCTCTACCGCTGGGAGTGCGCCATGCGTGCGGCGGCGATACTCGGTTTCGTGGGCGCAGGCGGCCTCGGGCAGCAAATAGAAATATCAATTCGCATGTTCGAGCACCCGCAGACAGCAACACTCATCATCGAGCTATTCTTGCTGGTAGCGCTGGCCGATGTGATAAGCGGCTACATCCGGAGAAAATTCACATGAGCGGAGCCGTGAAAACACAAATTCCGGCACGCCCGGCCTCCAATGAGAAATGGGGGTGGCTCGCCATCCTGGCCGCACTCTTGGTCTGGAGCTTCTCGGTCGCACGGGGAGAAATCCTTCAAATCTTAACACCTGGCGGAATCGGGCAGGCAGGCGAGTATCTCTCAAAATTTTGGCCTCCCGAGACTGGGGCCAAATTTCTGAACACCACCCTCGAAGCCGCAGCCGAGACTTTGGCCATATCCATAGGGGGGACCGCCCTGGCTGCCGTCCTCGCGCTCGCGCTTCTGTATTTTGCCGCCTCCGAGGAGCTCATCGGTGCAGGAGGTGAATGGGAGAGCACCTCGGCTCGCCATCGCGCGGCGCGGCGCACTCTCCACATTATTGCGCGGGCACTCCTCAACCTCTTTAGAACGATACCCGAGATCGTCTGGGCCATTTTTTTTGTCTTTGCAGTGGGATTGGGCACCTTCGCCGGCACCCTGGCCCTAGGGATTCACAACGCAGGCGTAATGGGCAAACTCTATGCCGAAACCGCAGAGAACGTTCGCCGCGAGCCAATCGAGGCCCTCCGTGCAGCCGGCGCCTCAAGATTCACGGCCTTCGTCTACGGGGCACTCCCGCAAGCCTCCCCTCAACTTATCGCCTACACCCTCTACCGCTGGGAGGTGAACATCCGCGCGGCGGCAATCTTGGGCTTTGTCGGCGCAGGCGGCCTAGGCCAGCAAATGCACATCTCCATCTCGCTGTTCCTCGAATCCCGCCTCGCCACCCTGACAATCGCCACCTTCATCCTCGTCAACGCGGTGGATCTCCTAAGCGGCTACCTCAGGCGTAAGCTTGAGGCTACGTTTTAAACCAGAACGACAGAATCAGGCCGCGCTAATCGAAATAAATCGCCACGCAACGCACCGGCGAGCCTGTGCCGCCCCGCACTTTAAGCGGCAGACACGAGAAGACGAATTTCGTCCCGGCAACTTCCTTCAAATTGGCCATATTCTCGACGTTGAGGACCTTGCGCTCGCGGCACACCTTGTGCGCCCAATAGCCTCTGTCCTTCATCGCGCCCGATGAGTCCACGCTCGGCGAGTCGATGCCCACATTGACGACCCCACGGTCGGCTAGCCAGTTCATCGCCTCCTCGCTCAGGCCCGGATACTTGTAGAGCCACTCGTTGAAGTCGCCCCCATAGTTTTTCTCGTAATGCCCCGTCCAGATGAGCACCGTCCCCTTGTCTGGAATCTCAAGATTCGCGGCCTTGCAGGCATCCTCAAGATCTTGAGCACTCATCCATTCGTCCGTGCCACAAAATTTCGTCAGATCCAGGCAGACAGCGTCCGTGAAGAACCACTCGAAACCTAGCTCGTCAATTGTCTCGGCACCAGGCTTGCCGTCCATATGGATAAAAGCATCCACATGGGTTGGCCCATGGTCGCTCATCAGTAGGATATTGGTCGTCGAGGTGTGGCCCGAGGGCGAATCGCGGTAAGCGTAGGAAGTCTCCTCGTGCGTCTTGGCGGGGTAAACCACGGTTCGCTGGTGTCCCGGATAAACAGGCATGCCGTTATAAATTTCTTGTGTTAGATCGACAATTCGCCACTTCATGATTCGACTCCCCTTAAAGATGAGTAGAGAAAATAAAAGGTCCAGGCAAAGGAACTGTAGTCCACTCGGTTAAGCTTTTCTTTTCCCGGGCGTCCCTTCCCCTTGCCAAAGACGGTTGCGGTAAATAATGAACCCGAAGGCCACGATCAAAACGGCGCTCGCAATATAGGCTGCACGCACAGGCCCGAACCACAGACTATCTGCCCGAAATCCACTCACAGCGGCCCGGCCGACAGAGTACAGAATGAAATACATACAGAAAACAAAACCCGCCTTATGGTCTCGGAGGCGGAGTTTCCTCAACAAGACAAACCAGATGAGATTCAATACCAACTCATAAAGCATTACCGGGTGAATCGTCATTCCAGGAAACTGCCGCCCTGCGATACTCTCTGCCGGAAACACGAGACCAAACATCGATTCGGTAGGAACGCCGTGGGCATCACCATTCATGAAATTACCAAAGCGGCCAAACACCTGACCAAGCATTATCGAGGGCGCCACCGCATCGGCGAACGAAAACGTTGGTACGGGATGATTTTTCAAATACAAAAACCCGGCCAGCACACCGGCTATGAGGCCGCCATGAATGGCCAACCCACCGTGCCAAATTTGAGGAATTTCCCACATGCTGCGTCCGTAGAAATCCCAGTTGAACACGACGTAGTATATTCGCCCCCCGAGGATTCCAGAGAACATGGCCAGGAGACCAAAATTCATGATTTCATCGGAAGTTATGGGAAGCTTTTTGCGCTCAGCTTCTTTTCCAGCCAACCACACACCGACCAGAACAGCCGCGACATACATTAACCCATACCATCGAAGTGCAAATGGACCAATCTGAAAAATAATGGGACTCAAACTGACACCTCACATCGGGCTCTTAATCGCCCCAAAAAAATACCCCTTCAAGCGAAGGGGTATTATCATCCAACGAGCTTGAAATCTCAAAACAATGAGGGATATTTTGCCTTTACTGTTTGTGGCGATAAATGGCGCTTTTAGGATAATAATCCTTCCACCCGAACCAGAAAGACTGGGTGCTTGTGATTTTTCCCAGCTTTTTGCCTTTGAGAGGACCCTCGACAGCCTCACCAGTGAGCAGAACCCACCTGCTTCCCGTCTCCCGGTCGCGCATGAAACGACACCCACCCTTGGCTCCGCCCGCTTCCGGTTTCGAAGTATTTTTTCCATCCACTTCAAACGTCAACAATTTATTACCCAGACGCCGCCCGAAGACGACCCCCGATTTGGCCGACTCACAGTAGGAAACGAGCAGATCGTGCCCGGCGAAATTATCGTTCACCACACCGGCGCGATTCAGGTCCGCAAACGGATAGACTTTTGCCTTTTTTTGACCAGAGGAACCAGAGCCTAGCACGACACCGACGAGAAAAGTCTTTGGATGAAGACGTTTGTCTCTAAATTTTTGTGGAATTACGCCCGCCTGTGAACTGTAATAGTATCCCTCATAAGGATCTCTGCTTGAGGAGCCAAACAGGCCGATTTTTTTCTTGAGAACTTTGGTATCGGGAAATAGACGCTTCCATTCAGCCCACGTCATCATTGCCGACGGGATTGAAGTAAGGGTTTTACCCTTCAAGGGACCTATAAGCCCCTCAGCCGTCAGGTGACTCCACAGGGTGTCGGTTTGCCGGTCATACATGATCAAAACATTTTTCCACAGCTTCCCGGAAACCCCGATCGAAAGCTCTCGCCCTTCCAACATGCGGTCATACACGATGGCCGTAAAGCAGAGTGGTCACCAGGTGACAGCTATCTTCCGCCCCCCCACGACATCGTTTACAATTTCGTGAGAGCTGAGCAACGGGACCGAATAGGCCCGGCGATCACCTTCGATATCCACCCCGATAATCAACTCGCCCGGCTTCATGAACTTATCGCCTGCCAGGACCGTCGCAAATTCCGGTTTGTCTATGGAGGGGATACCATCTTTGGGCAAAAGAGTACGTATTTCATCAGCGGGCCCGGCTAGAGAAGACACCGGTGCTAAAGTTGTCAACACCGACAACAAGAACGCTAATCCCAGAGAACTCCAATTATTTTTCATCAAGCTCGCTCCTTTCGATACCCAACATACGCGGCATCAACACAATAAAAGGTGCGGCCCCTCTCGCCACAAAAAACAAACAACTATTTCGCGCGAACACTCCTCATGATCATGAAAAACGACCTCTCCCCTCGGGGCGAGCCTCGGGTGATTCGCGCAAGCACATTCGAGCCAGCCGGGATTTTGTCGAGAACGCCTTCAAATTCATCAAGCCCGCTAATGGGAACGCGAACGGGAGCCGTTCTGCCCCCCGGCGCCCGGTAGGTGAATTCCCGAATCACCATACCCACACGAACCCCGTCCCTGAATGCGCGAGATCCGGGCTCAACTTCATTGATATAAACCCCTCCAGATTTTGTCAGTAGGTTTTTCTTCATCAAAGCTGGCGAGAGGGTTTCAACACTCATCCCATAGCTCCCCAACTGGGCTGGCTCCGTCGGACCAGGAGAAAGAGGTTTTTTATTCGACGCTGGCGAATCAGGAAGCTTCGTCAGTTTGACGGTAAGCTTCCTTTTCCTGCCATAGCGAACGACATTCAGATTCACCGCTTTGCCCGGAGGCGTCCACCCAACCAGCCGTTGTAAATGCGCCGTATCATCCACATACTTGCCGTCGATTTCGACGATTACATCTCCGGCCTTAACCCCAGCGTGCATGGCGGGACCATCCTTGAGCAATGAGCCCACCAGCGCACCGGACGGAGATTTGAGCCCGAGGAGGTGGGCCATATCGTTTCCGACCGGCTGGATCGTCACCCCGAGATACCCTCTGGGAAAAGTGCCCAGGCGCCTGAGATATTTCATTACGTCGCGGGCCATATTTATTGGAATGGAAAATCCCAAGCCGCTTCCCGGCGCCGGGATGGCCGTATTTATTCCGATCACCTCGCCATCGATGTTGAGCAATGGGCCACCGCTGTTCCCGCGGTTGATGGCGGCATCCGTCTGGATGAAATACTCATACCGCGCGACGCCAACACCCGTCCGGCCCATACCACTGACCACACCAACCGTGAATGTTCGGGTGATGCCAAAGGGATCGCCAACGGCGATTGACCATTGGCCAACCTTCACCTTTTCGCTGTCTCCCAACTTGAGCATGGGTAGAGGCGTGGGCGCATCGATTTTGATCAAGGCAAGATCCGTGTAGGGATCTGTGCCGATAACCCTTGCCCAGTATTCCGATTTATCGGACAGGCGAACCCGAAGGCGGCGCGAGTTCGAAACAACGTGATTATTGGTGAGAATGTAGCCCTCGGGATCGACAATGAATCCGGAGCCCGAGGAGAATCGAGGAAGATTGGGATGCGGCTTGGGAGGCTTTCCCTTCTCATTCCCCGGATTTTTCTTCGGTGCTCGTCGAGCGGGCCTACTCACCCGGCTCTCGGAGCGAATACTAACCACGGCGGGCTTCACCCGCTCGGCGATCCCTATGAAAACTCCCTCAATTTCTCGAAGAGCAGACTCACTCCTAACGGCTCCCTGGGCACCGGACACCAAAAAACAAAGGGAAAGAACTGAAATCGATAATAAGCGAAAAATCATGCGGCCCTCTCTTTTATATATAGGCAATTGGCACGGCAAAACTAACTAGAGGGATTATACTCTCCCGTCTGCACATAGGACCAGCCTCAAACAGGCACAAAAAAAGCCCCGCTTTTCCGGGGCTTTTCCTGTTTATACATAAATATTGACTAAAACTTAAATGTCCCCTGGCTCATGATACCCCTGATGTCTTCCTGCCCCTCAACACCCTCTAGCACCAGGGCATAGAACCACATACCCTTTCGCCAGAAAGCAAGGCGGAATCCATCCTTTTCAGCCTCAAAAACTTTTTGCCCGTTGATGCGAAAGCTCGCGAGCATGGGTAGATCATAGCGAATCGCGCTAGCATCGCCGATGAAGAGCGCCATATTCTTGCTCTTGTGGCGGTAGCGAATCATGGCCCCCTTCTGGCCGGCAAACGGGCACAGGCGCGCGCCGAGCATTTCACCTTTGAGCTCTAGCGTACTGACTTTCTGTTGAAACTTTTGAGCCAGCCATGAGGATACTTGTTGAAAATTTCCGGACTTTAAATCAAGGGGATTGCCCGTCTCGACCCTGTAGACCATGATCGTGTCGGAAACCAAAGGCGCAGGAACCACCGCTACCCGCTGGTAGCCCGCCCAGCCAAGAACCACGAAAGCAGCGACAGCAGCAGCCACCGCCGAGGGACGGAACCAAACAGTTTTCCGCAACCCCTCTCGCCGAATCGCTTTTTTCACACGGTGCTTTAACAGGTCAGAGGCCACGGGGCCCACTTCATGATCTTGTCCGCGCAGCATTTCTTTAAGAGCTATAATTCGCTCATATTCTGCCCGGCAATCCTCATCGCGCTCTATCCATGCCTGGACCTCAAGGGCCTCCTTCACGTCCAGTTCATTATCGACATAAGCATCGATGAATCGAACCACGTCTTCCCTGTTCATCTAAAAAACCTCATTTTTCGGCTTCAGGCGATTTTCACCTCTACCAAGCACTTTTTCCATAATCAGGAAATTTGGCCACTTCAAGACAATATCGACTTAAAACCTATCTCCCAAGGCTTTAATCAATAATCACCTACATTTTAGATAACAAAGCCAGGGGAAAAAAATTTCATTTTTCCTCTACTACGCTCATTTCCCCCGTTTCATCGTATTTCACCAACAATGCTTGGAGCATCCGTCTAGACCGATAAAGACGGGACATGACCGTTCCGAGGGGACATTCCTCAATTTCAGCTATCTCGCGGTATGAAAACCCCTCAATGTCAGACAAAACAATAATTCTCCGAAACTTCTCGGGAATTTCGGAAAGCGCCTTTTCTATGACCTTAGACGTCTGGCGCTTGAAGAACTGGGCCTCTGGGCCCTCTATCTTCGAATGCCCGGCGTTAAAATCGGTCAAATCCGATCGCTGGTACTCCGAGTCATCGAGTTCAAGCTGAGTTGGGGTACGAGATTTCTTTCTAAAACGGTTGATAAAGGTATTTTTGAGGATTTTAAAGAGCCAGGCGCGGATATTCGTCCCTGGCTGGAATTGGGTGTAAAACCGGATGGCGCGCACATACACATCCTGCACGAGGTCCTCGGCGTCCTCAGGGTTGCCAGACAACCTGAGAGCCCCTCTGTAGAGCGCATCAATATGCTCAAGGGCCAAAGTTTCAAATTCACGTCTATCTAGAGCCATTTCAACTATTAACTTTCCTTAACTTCAAGTATTACATCAACCTCAACAGGAGAGCCTAGCGGCAATTCCGCCGCCCCAATTGCGATTCGCGAATGCTTCCCCGCCTCACCAAAAACCTGAACCGCAAGCTCGGAGGACTCATTTAAGACACCCGCCTGGTCCGTAAAACCTTCGGCCGATGCCACATATCCGCTCAATCTTACCACGCGAGATACCCTGTCGAGACTTCCGAGAGCCGCTCTCACCTGGGCTAGTGCGTTCAGAAAACACTGCCGGGCGCATTCCCTGGCAGCCTCAAAATCAACCTCGCGCCCTACCTTTCCCTCGTGAATCAACTTTCCGTCCCTGAGCGGAATTTGCCCCGAGACGAATAAAAGCGAGCCCGTCTGGACAAAAGGTACGTACGCACCCACCGGGGGAGGAGCATCGGGCAAAGATAGCCCCAGCGAAACAACAGCCTCCTCAGCTCCCATTCTCACCTCTCCTAGAAATTCTCAGTGGGCGCTCAACGCCCAGCCAGTGCACGCTCAAGATCGTCCGGGGTATTAAGATTGCGAAACGAGAGCCCCTCGGGGTCCCACTTGCGCCACCTGGCCTCCTCGACAAGCATTACAGTAACATCGCCGTGAAAACCGACCATTTTCAAATCTTCATTCTCAATTCGCTGCCGAATCGGCGCCTCGCAGGCGGCACTGTATACCGCGCAGAGAGGTTCGGGAAACTCTCTGAGCACAGGAATCACCACATCCCAACCCTCGGCCAGAGAGGCCAACCCTTTTAATAGCGGGGCCTGAAGAAAGGGCATATCACACCCCGTCACAAAAACATGCCCCGTCTCAATTGAGTTCTGAGTCGAAACCTCACTCGAGGCCTCGACGGTGGCACCCGCGTTGGACACCGCCGTATGAAGCCCCCCCAGTGAATCATTTCCTACCAGGATATCGGCCACCACACGAAGCCCCAGAGCCTCAAAAGGCCCAGCGTCGTTTGCCACCACGAAAACCTCGGAAAACACATCGCCCAAGGAAGCCGCTACGCGTAATATCTGTGGCACCCCATCGATCGGCATCAGTGACTTATCGCGCCCCATTCGCCGACTTCTCCCCCCTGCTAGTATCGCAGCGGGAAAATCGAAACTAGCACCCTTGCTCATTCCGCCACACCCACATAAATCGGCATACGCCCTCGCTCAACCACGGCCGCCTTCCACCTTTGCCATAAGTGCCCCCGGCCCCTCTCCTGAGGATAGTCCTCCCAAAAGAGCCGATCCGCTATCCAAAAGAAGCACTCGAACCTGGCTCTCCGCCTCAAGCTCGGTTTCATATTCCGGAAAAATAATCATTGAATTCGCCCGCACCATCGAATGAATAATGTTCGACCCTTGCGCCTCAACAGCGTTTACCGACCATCCCTCACCCTCATATACCGCTCGGGCCCGGACATAATGCCGCCGCTCGGGCGATTTAGAGAGTGCATGAAGCAGTCGTGCCGAAACCACCGGGCGATGAATCGCACTATGGCCCTGCATTTTCATTAATGTCGGTCGAACAAAAAGCTCAAAACTCACCATCGTTGAAACCGGATTTCCGGGAAGACCAAACACCGGGCGGCCCTGCAACATCCCGAAGGCCATCGGTTTTCCAGGCTTCATTCGCACCCGCCAAAAATGCATCTCATTGCCCAGATCGCCGAGCGTATCCTTTACCAGATCAAAATCACCGACCGACACGCCTCCACTCGTCAATACGACATCAGCCGCCAACCCGTCGCGCAGGTGGCGCTCTAAATCCTCAGCATTGTCACGGGCAATTCCGAGAAGAAGCGGCTCGCCTCCCGCCTCCCTGACCTGGGCCTCAAGCGCATAGGAATTTGAGTTGAAAATCTGTCCCACCTTGGGCTCCTGGCCTACCTCGACCAACTCTTCGCCCGTCGAGAGAATGGCAACCCTCGGGCGGCGATGCACATAGACATGCGCCCGACCGATGCTGGCCAACATCGCACTAGAGGCCGCTTGAAGATATGCGCCCGGCTCAAACACCCTTTCTCCGGCCTCGACATCCTCGCCCGCGAGCCGCACCGCCTCACCCTCGGGCACACTTTGGAGAATACTTACCTCTGAATCGTCATCGCGCTCCGTCAATTCAACCATAACCACCGAGTCGGCACCCCCCGGAATTGGCGCACCCGTCATAATACGAATCGCCTCGCCAGGCCCCACTGTTTTATCCGACTCGAACCCAGCCTGAAGCTCATCGATAATTCGAAGCTTCACCGGATTACTTTTTGTCGCGGCGGCGATGTCTCCGGCTCGAACGGCATACCCATCCATCGCCGAATTACGCCAAGGCGGTATCGGCCTTGGCGCCACAACATCCTCGGCCAGCACACGCCCCAGAGCGTCACTAATATGCACCCGCTCGCGACCTAGAGGCACAATGTTCGAAAAAATCGACTCCTGGGCCTCTTCAACGGTTATCATTCAAGACTCCTCAACTGGCGAAAAGTTCGCCGAAATTATTTTTCACCTGAAAACAAGGCGGCTCCCTATAGAACAACAGGAGTATAGCTCACGTTATGAATGGAAGAAATTGCACTCTCCATAAGAGTCCAATTTTGCTAAAATCTCGCTATAGATTCCTACAAATAGGAGAGTTCAATGGCACGCGAGGATTTCAGCTACAAAAGCGAATTTCGAGTCAGGTTCGGAGAAACAGACCTGCAAGGCGTGGTGTTCAACGCCAACTATCTCTTGTACACGGACACCACCCAGCTCGATTACTTTCGCCACATCGGCGTCCCCTATGACGAAGTGAGACGGCAGGGACACGATGTCTATTTAGTGGACACGCACATCCAGTTTTTCGCGCCCGCCAGGTTCGATGAGGTGATTGAATCCTTCACCCGAATATCGGAATTCGGCAATTCAAGCCTCAAGATGGAATTTGAAATGTACGAAAAAGAAAACAATCGCCATCTCACCACATGCCTATCCACCTACGTTATCGTCGTGGAGGAATCGGGCAAACCCACCAGGGCGCCAGCTTATTTGCGCACGGCTGTTCGCGACTTCGAGGGAAACTTGAGCATCGAGGCCGAATAACCAGACGCCATTCAAGAGGCGAGCCAGTAGGTCAACAATCCAACTAGCGCCACCTGCACCACGCAATAAGGAAACACCCGCCGGAACACCTCCCCCTCCCTTCCGGCGAGGCCCGCCGTCGAGCAACCCACCAAAACCTTGGCCGGCGCGATCATGCTCCCGAGCGAGCCGCCAGCACTGTTTCCTGCCGCAAGCACGGACGGATCTTTCCCCAGCAACTCGCCGACGTTGACCTGAAATTTTCCAAAAAGAATATTGGCGTTTGTGTTGCTTCCCGTGACAAAACAGCCGAGCAGCCCGACCACGGGGGCCATCGCCGGATAAAAAGAGCCTGAGAACGCCGCCACCCCCTCCGCCAGCACCTGAATCATGCCCGTGACCGTCATAACGGTTGCCATCGCCACCATCGCCAGTGTGCCGACGCAGGTCGGGTGCGCCTCTTTGAAAGTTTTTTTGACCACCATCAGGCTGCCGCCGGGCCATCTTCCCCTCGCCCGGTAAATCAAGCGCCCGATATAAGCCGTCACCAGCAAAAGCGCGCCCGGATGTCCCAGCGGCTCGATCTTCCAGATTTTCTCCGGGGTAACGAATCCCCGCAATGTGCGAAGCCCCTCAAGGGGAACTTCAATTCGCCAGGCGCGAAGGGCATCGTGGATAAAGGGCACAAAAGTGGCCGCCATGACGATGACGACCAAAACATAATAGGGCGAAAAGGCGAGATGAAAATTCATTCGCCTATCCCCTTGGGGCGGCCGCTTCAATACCACGCGATCCGCCTCGGGCTTGGCGGGATAAGATTTAGGCCGCGAGGGGGTTTGATAGCGCTTGAATTTAGACATTCCAAATCCCACTAACAGACAGACCATACCCGCGCCGAACGATGCAATAATCCAGAGCCCGAGCCAGGCGAAAAGGATCTGAACCAGACTCGTGAGCCCCCCCAGAAAGAAAATAATCAGGGGCCACCTGATGACCGCGCTCCAACCGGCATGAAGATGCGCGACGGATATGGCGGCGCAAAGGCCCGAGAAACCAAGCAAAGAGGCGATCAAAATGGCGAGCGGGGCCGATGGCAAATCCGTCACCGTCAAGAGCGCCTGAAAGCTGCTCGCCATGTCCCCCATGCTGACCGCCCAGGCATGGCCGATGAGCGAGGCGGCCACCGCCTGAATCGGCGGATAACCGATTCCCACGAGAAGGGGCGCGACCACCGCGACCGGGATACCGAAACCGGCGACGCCCTGCAAAAACGAGGTGAACCCAAAAGCCAGAATCATCAGCTGGAGAATGTGGTTTTGTGTGATATCCCAAACGCTCCAGCCGATGTTGCGTATTCCGCCCGCCAACTCGGCCACGTGGTAAAGCACGAGAGCCGGAATGATGATGTAAAGAACGGGCAGGCTGAAAAACACCCCGCGAACGAGGGCGCCATACAAAACATCACCGCCCGCCCCGAAGTGCGCCCACCCGACAAATATGGCGACCAACAGACCGGCGGGCCCGGCCTTGCTGCCACCCCACTTGAACCCCAGCATGAGCACGATCAGCGCCAGAATCGGGGCCAGCGCAAAGACAAACGACATCACGCTGAATTCCAGGCCGGAGGCTGGCATCGTGGTAATCACCACCGCCCCCCCTCATGCAAATCCTTAAAACCAAAAATTTTGGTTAAACACATCAACTCACACCACATCAGATTACACACCTTTGCTCAAACTCCTAATTGGGCGAAAAAGCTACTTCCATAATTGCTACTTCAAGAATTGAATGCTGGATACACACCATCCCTTATTGACCAGGCAGCACCTTTCCTCACAATCCATGGAATTATTTTTATACTTTTTTCTTT
>JABJAL010000049.1 GCA_018669005.1 Nitrospinaceae bacterium | reverse complement strand
GCGCCCCGCCGCCACTTTCTTTGTGCGCGCCGACGGCGATTCGATGATCGGGGCGGGTATCCATTCCGGAGATATTCTCGTGGTAGACCGCTCCCTTGAGCCCCGCGACAGAAAAATCGTCGTCGCCGTCCTCAGCGGCGAGTTCACCGTCAAGCGTCTTGAAAAGAAAGACGGCACGCTCCGTCTTCTTCCCGAAAACAACGCCTTCCCCTCGTTCGATATCATCGACGACATGGATTTCGAGATATGGGGCGTGGTGACAAGCGTAATCCACGCCCTTTGAGTGATGCGCGCATTCGCCCTGGTAGACTGCAATAATTTCTACGTTTCGTGCGAGCGGGTTTTCAATCCAAAACTAGAGGGAAGAATTGTCGTCATTCTCTCCAACAACGATGGCAACGTAATCTCCCGCTCCCCCGAGGCCAAGGCCGCAGGCATCCCGATGGGCGCCCCCTGGCACGAAGTGCGCCCAGAGCTTGAAAGGGTAAGCGGTCTCGCACTCAGCTCCAACTACGTACTCTACGGCGACATGTCGGCGCGCGTGCGCATGATTTTCGATGAGCTAGCGCCATCCGTCGAGGTCTATTCCATCGATGAATGCTTCCTCGACCTCGGCAATATCGCGGGGCTCGACTTAGAGGCACATGGAAGAGAAATCGGCCAGAGGGTGCGTCAGTGGACGGGCATTCCCGTCGGCGTCGGAATCGGCCCCACAAAAACCCTCGCCAAGGCGGCAAACCGCCTCGCCAAAAAAAACGGTGGCGTCTTCTCGCTTTTCGAGAAAGCGGCCATCCGCGCCGCACTGGCCGGCATGGACGCCCGCGATGTCTGGGGCGTGGGCTCGCGCTGGAGTAAAAAACTCGAAGAGCGGGGAATCCACTCCGCACTGGCACTGGCCGATGCCGACCCAAGATTTATTCGAAAAGGCTTCAGCGTCGTGCTCCAGCGCACCTGCTATGAGCTTCAGGGAATATCCTGCATTGCACTCGAAAAAGCGCCGCCTCCCAAAAAACAGATTATCGTCTCCCGCGCTTTCGGCAAAAAAGTCACGACACAGCAAGACCTCAAGGAGGGCGTTTCCTACTACATGACCCGCGCCGCAGAAAAACTTCGCAGTGGGCGCCTCGCGGCGCGCACCCTCTCTGTTTTCGCCCACACAAACCATTTCAGCAAAAAAGACCATCAGTACAGCAGCGCCACCTCTGTGAGCCTTGAGGTGCCAACCGACAACACCGGGGAGCTAATCCACCACGCCCTTGAGGCTATCGAGCGGGTTTATAAGCCCGGCTATCGCTACCACAAGGCGGGGGTAATGCTGCTCGACTTGAGCCCGGCGGAAAGCACACAGACAGAGCTTTTCGCCACCGATAGCTGCTGGCAGCCGGAGCTGATGCAGGCCATCGACACCATCAACGGACAGATGGGCCGGGGAACCATCCGTTACGGGTCAGAGGGATTTCGCACCACCTGGCGGCGGAAATCCAACCACTGCTCCCCCCGCTATACGACAAGATGGGATGAAATTCCGAAAGCGGGGAATTAATTCGTAGCCGCCCTGACAAAATACCCACCTCGCCAGGATCAAAAAATATTTTCAAAAATAGTATTTTACGCATCAATTTGGATGATGAGGCATCAGCCCAGTTTTATTATTGCTGTTAAATTCAATGCAAAATAAACAAAAATCTTACAGTATCCTAATGCAGAAAATGAAATCAGGTCCCATATTGGATACCAACAGGTCAGGGTTATTCGTAGCCAAGAGGGGAAACGGATAGCCGGACCAAACAGTTCTTTCGCGATAACGGCAAACTCGTTGTGAAGCGGGGGCGCAAAGGCACAAGTCAGCGGATATTCGGCTGATGGTTGGCCTGCCGAACGAAAGTGAGGGGTTCTGCTCCTTGCGCGAAAGACTTTATGTGCAAGGAGTTTTTTTATGCTGAATTATCCAGAATCGCCACGTACCGAAGTGAGTTCGAATCATCCATCCTTGAGGCAGCCTTCCTTACTAGGCCTTTCTCACATTCATCGCCAGAGATCTAGTTGGATAGCCGGAGAGGAGAAACAGCCTTCCCAAGATCCAGACAAAAAAGAAAATAACGATGGGGATAAAACAGGAGAAGCGCCCCCAAAACTTCCTCAATGGATGCACTCTCTAATTCGCTCAATGAAATTCAAAGAAGAAGAGAAGAAGAAACCACGCGGCTAGATAGGCTCTCCTCATACGGAAGAGCTTACCTTCAAAACCTCGAAGAGTCCTACAAAAATCCCGCCTATTTCTTCTGCGGCTTGGTAGCTACTTTCGCCTGGATGACATTTGGTGCAGCAATAAGCCCCTCAGGGGCACTACTCAAACTCAACATATAAACGGTGAGGGCCTCTAAATCCTTCTTGGCAAGATGCTTGTATGGCGGCATCGTCGAGCCGGGAGATATACCTTGAGGATTGGCGAAATGTTTGAGATGCCATTCTGGGTCCTTACGCCGATCACCAACCCAGGTAAGTTCCGGCCCTAGCTTTCCCCCAGCGCCATGGATAGTGTGGCAAGCAATGCAACCCATCGTTAGATATAGCTGCCTTCCCCTGGCAAGTAGTGGCGCTCCCTTGAGCTTCACACCCCTGTGGCATGTACCGCAACTCGCCTGCGTAAAGGGTTTACGGCGCAGGGGCTCATCCCAAAAAGGAACTTTGCCATGCCCATCGGCTACCGTAGTGGCTCGGCCTTGGCCCATGTGACATGAAGTGCATCCAAATTTTTCAAATGAATGAGACGGAATTTTCGGATGAGTAGTCAAAGGCTGCGGCGATTTGGCGAATCTTGGATCATCCAAAGCCCTATGGCACATCTGGCACCTGTCTACGCGATTCGGTGAAACCACAATTTGATTATAGATATACCCCGGAGTTGGCAATTCCTGTTTACCCGAACCCGAAACAATAGCCCTCAACTCCGTGGCATAGGCATCCTGATATTTTCGCCACTCACGATCATAATCGCTCCAATACGAAACAATGAATAAAAATCCCGAAATAACGCCCACAATCGCGAATGCCAGATACCAATTCTTCAGACTAGCCGACTCTGATTTTATTTCAGATTTCATATCGTTCCCTATCACATGAACAATTCATCGAATGATTTGTGTAAAACCCCATCGGGCAAAAGTCTTCACTTAAAATGCACGCGCGTTTAATGGTGCACCGCACTTTGCGCCCACGGAAGAATAAAGGCCCAGTTCGCTCCGCGGAAAAACGTTCCTACAATCGTTAAAATTATCAACGCACCCAAGAACGATGAAAACAAAGAAATAGCGCCCAAACGCCGCGAGCCCGTTTTACGAACAATGCTGCTCGAGTAAATGGCAATGCCGACAAGAAGAATGGTCGCCGGATTCACAAGATCCGCCATAAATTGAGGCGACTTGGCCCAAAGAACCCGGATGCCGAACTGGGCATTGAGTATCATCAATATGGGAACCGAAAGCGCGCCCCCAACAAAACTCTTCCAGGCGATCTTTTTCCCCTCAAGCGAGGAGAACCACACACCTTCTCCCGCCGGGGTGTGGTCGATAAAAGGAATGACCATCAAGCCTAGAACAGCGAGCCCCGGAACTATGACCCCACCGACGAGCGCAGAATAGCTGACCAGTTCTTGTAAACCGAGAAAATACCAAGGCGCTTTTGAAGGGTTGGGCGGATGTATCGGATTGGCAATCTCCTCAAGAGGGGCATCAAAGAGAAGTGAAATTGCAGTAATGGTGGCCAAAGTGCCGACGAACAAGACGAGAAGCCGAAATGTCAGATGAGGCCAGGCCGTCACCTCCTCCTCGGGTGTCTGTGTCCCAACGATTGGGGTGGTGCTTCGTGAAAGCGCCATCAGCCCGTAGGTTTTAGCGGTATCCCACAATCCGCTATCGACGGCGGTCGTGGGATGCCCGTCCTCATGCTCATCCCTTGAGCGGGCAAGGCCACCATCTTTTCGAATGCGCCAAAGATGAACGGCCATGATCATGCTCATCACTATGGGCAGGATGGCCACATGCAGAACATAAAATCTCAAGAGAGCCCCTTGGCCTACCTCCTGCCCACCCAGCAGCATGAAGCGAATGGTGTCGCCCATCAGGGGCGGGTAGGCGGCGATGCTCGATCCGACTGTGATGGCCCAGAAGGCAAGCTGATCCCAGGGCAAAAGATAGCCCGTGAACGAGAGGAACATCGTAAGGACCCAGAGAATAACACCCAGCACCCAGTTGAACTCGCGCGGCGCCTTATAGGAGCCCGTATAAAACACGCGGCACATGTGAACAAAAACTACGGCCACCATTCCGTGCGCGCCCCATCGGTGCATATTTCTCAATATGACCCCGTAGGAGACGACGAACTGCAAGTCCTTCATGTCAGAATATGCGCGGTCCACCGAGGGAACGTAATAGAACATCAATAGAACGCCGGTAATGGTCAGGATGAAAAACATGAACAGCGCGATGACGCCGAGACCCAAGGTTGCCGTCGGGCGAATCGTGTGCACATTCACACGAGCAGGCATGATGTGCAAAAAGAAATTCGTGACCACCACCTGCATCCGGTCAAGATCGTTGTCCGGATATCCGTGGCGAAAGATCGAGCGCCAGACGCGCGAGCGGGTCAACTTGGCGCCCAACCGCGTTATTGTTTTTTTATCTCCCGCCCCGCTTGCTTGTGTCATTTTTTCCTCAAAACCCCCATGGCAAGGATATGCCCCGAGTAAAGATAATTGGCAAAATTTTATTCTCCGCCTTTACACCTTGAAGTAGTTATCCGATGCCACAAAATCCTGCGTGTCCACCTGAAGCCATCCGTCCGGGCTCAAACCGATCCGAAAAAAAGACAGAGGCCGGGGTGCCGGGCCCGAGAGAACATTCCCGCTTTGATCGAACACGCTGCCGTGGCAGGGGCAGCGACTCGTCGAGGCCTTGCCCTTGCTCGAGGGTGCCCCAAACGGGCCGGTCGTGCACCGCAGATGGGTGCAGACCGCCGACATTGCCCGGAACCCATGGCGGTCGCGAAAAATAAACAGCTTTCTGTCCTCGATAAATGTTATCGAGTCCGGCTGATAATTTGCGGGCTTATCCAACTTGAAAGCCGTGGGTGTTTCGTACAATACATTTGGAAATAGATAGCGAATGTTGGCTACGCCGGGCCCGATGATCGAAACGAGGGAGGCAATCCATCCTATCGACAATAAAGAGCGGCGAGAGAAGCCGCCTATCTGCTCCGGATCTTGCCCCCCTGCGCCATCAGTCTGCATTCCCTCAATCTCTTGGCTCACGTACACACTCCCCTAAACGACAGCCGGGCCAGACGCACCCGCCAAAGTTGTGGAAAACCGATATTGCTCCATCGTTATCGCTCCGGTCGGGCAGCGCATGGCGCACATGCTGCACCGGATGCAGGCCGACTCATCTTTGAGCATCGCCGCGCCGCTCATCGCCCCCGCCTCCCCATAGCGGGCCCTCGTCAAGCTATCGAGTTCCAATCCGCCCTCTAGCTGCGCAAGGGGCACGATGCGAAGACATGCCGAGGGACAAACATCCACGCAGCCCCCACACATCACACACTTATCACTGTTAAAAATCGTGTTAATCGCGCACTGAACACACCTGGAGGCCTGCTCGCTGGCATCCTCGGCAGAATAGGAAAGCTCAACCTCGGCAATCCCGATGCGGCGCTCGATGGGAAGATTGGGCGCCTCCTCGCGCTTGGAGGTGCGATAGGCTGGATTAACCACGGGGAGCGTTTTCTCAGCCTCGCCGATGCGAAGGCGCGATTGTCTGAAGAAATCGACCTTGTGCCAGCTCCCCTCCGTTTTCGCCGCGCTCGCCTCCCCCCCCAGAAACAGATGCATTGAGTTCGCCGCGCGATGACCGTTTTCAACCGCCTCGATAAAAATTCGGGGCCCAAAGGCCACGTCGCCGCCGGCATATACGCCCGGCGCGCTCGTCGCCAGCGTTTCGCGATCGATCTTGATGGTCCCTCGCGGGTCCGTTTCAATTCCGTCCTCGGGCCGAATCCACGACAACTCGGGCGCCTGCCCCACGGCGAGTATCACCGAGTCGCAATTCATTACCTCCTCAGAGTCGGGGACAAACTCGGGGCTGAATTTCCCCTGCTCATCAAACACGCGCGCAACGCCTTGCACCTCAAGCCCGCGCACCTGTCCCCCTTCCCCAAGTATCCGTTTTGGTCCCCAACGCGGATGGATCTCAATACCCTCGCCCTGTGCGCCCTCCACCTCCAAGGTGCTCGCCGGCATCTCCTCCCAGGATTCAAGACACACCATTCGAACATCGCGGGCGCCCATACGCAGAGCCTCACGGGCAACATCCACCGTCTCTGACATGGTCGACCTATCTTCGTCCCCAGGCTCGGCATTTATCTCTCGAGAAGCCGTGCGGGCGGCATCCATCGCCACATCACCGCCGCCGACGATAACCACCCTCTCGCCAAGGTCCACCTTGAAGCCCAGGTTAACGTTGAGCAAAAACTCAACCGCCCGGAAAACGCCGTCAAGCTCCACCCCCTCGATAGGCAGATTCCGGCTCTTGTGCGCGCCAATGGCAATAAACACTGCCTCGAATCCATCCCTTTTCAGGTCGGACATATTGAATTCACGTCCAATGGCGTGATCAACTTTAAGTTCAACACCCAAATCGAGAACCGCCTGAATTTCAGCCTGAACCAAATCCCGGGGCAGTCGATACTCGGGCACCCCGAGTTTGAGCATCCCGCCCGGCACGCTTTGAGCCTCGAACACAGTGGGTTTGTAGCCAAGGAGGGCCAAGTCATGCGCACAGGTGAGCCCCGCCACACCAGAGCCGACGATGGCCACCTTGCGGCCCTTGGTTTTATCCCGAATCGCCTCGCCTACTCGGCGAAGAGCCGTCATATCCCACGGCGCCTGGACATGCGGGGTCTCCGGCCCACGAACCACCAAGCGCGTGCCCGTCGCCTGGCCCAGTGGACGCTCGGCCTCCGGGCCGTAGCGATTCGTGAGAAATCGTTTTAGCGAACGAATAGAAACAGGATCATCCACCGCCCCGCGCCGACAGGCCGCCTCGCAAGGGGCCGCGCACACACGACCGCATACCGAGGCAAACGGATTGGGCTCGCGTGCTATCCGATAGGCGTCCTCAAATCGTCCCTCGGATACTGCACGGACATACCCCCTGGCATCCGTGTGAACCGGACACCTTTCACGGCACTTCACCATCTCGGACCAATAGCCGCTATCGGGAACAATAACCTTATATTTTGAATTCTCGGACATCCCGAGGCCTCACTTAGAGAGCGAACGAATAAAGGCCACTACATTATTAATATCGCCGTCGCTCAATGCGCCGCCCCATGGAGGCATGGTGGGCGATTTGCCAACCGCTGCGCCGCCCATTTTTATAATTTTAAAAATTTTCTCATCGGACAGACTTTTCATATACTTACTATCCGAGTGATCCTGAGGCTTGGGATTCAAGCTGGCCGCCGCCGGACCATCTCCCTTGCCATTTGGACCATGGCAAGCGCCGCAAAATTGCTGATACTTCGCCTTCCCTGCAGCCGCATCAGCTGCTTCCGCATCCATCCTATCGACCACCAGAACAAAAGCGGCCGCCGCACAAACTAAAATCGTGACCCACTGCTTCATCAAAGAATCTCCTTTCAAAAATTCAATGTGCCGAGAAGATAACTGCTTCTCACCATATTTAAATGATACTGAAACCTTAGAGGAGCCCGTTAAATTTCGAAAAAGTTTTGTATCCCTGAGTCTATTTTTTTCTCTGAGTCTAATTGATTCTTTTCCTCTATCATCTGCTCAACCGCGCAAACCATATCTTCAAGTTTGGTCTTTTCCATAAATTCGAGTAGCGCCATCTTAACCCCCTTCCACCTATCGTGAAGGGGACAAATATTATCCTCCGAGCAAGAGGTAAGACCCGCCATACATTCTCCGAATGGCTCCCTGCCCTCCACTGCCATGACAATTGCGCCAAGACATATTTCTTTTGCTGAGAGCGCCAGAACAAATCCCCCTCCCGGCCCTTTGCGGGAACTCAGCACACCTCTCTTTACAAGAGGCTGAACCGTTTTCGCAACCGTTGGCCCTGATACGCCCGTCTCCTTTGCAATTTCATTGACCGTTATCGGCGCGCCCCCGCCCCTCCTCGCGATAAAGGTGAGGATGGTGACCGCATTCTGAACTGACTTTGAGTACAGAGCCATAAGCTTCCTCCACAGAAAGCAAATCCTTGTAAATTTGCTTTCTGTAGAATCTCCAAAATAAGGTAGCTAGCCTCAGCAAACTGTTTGCAAAAGTAAATATGGGGGTGGAGACAGAAAAAAGCAAGATAAAAAGATAATTATATCTATATTAGATATAACACATGAACATCCGGACCTAAGTAGTTATTTATCAATCTTTTAATAAATACTTATTTTGGGAGGGAAATGACACCCTGGATACAATCAATGTTCAAAATCGTCCTAATATCGAAATTAAGCCAAACTTGGGTGCCGCATGCCACCAATTTAGGAGCATTTGCCCTGCGGCGGAAATATCAATCAAATGATTCAAATATTTTTATAGATGAGAAACATAGCCACCAATAACAACACGGCGGCGAAAAGTCGGGAAAGCATCCGTTCATTCAGGTGGTTGCCGGTCTTTTGTCCGACCCACATCCCGGCGAGACCACCCGCGACAAAAATGCCGGCAACCGAATAATCGATCGCTCTTCCCTGGGCGGCATAGCTGATAACCCCTACCGCGCCGTTGAAAGAGATAACAAGAAGCGAGGTCGCGACCGCAGCGTCCATCGACAGACCGACCACGAGCACGAGAGCGGGGACAACGATAAAACCACCGCCGATGCCGAAAAATCCCGATGCGAACCCACATCCAATCGCGGTCGCCACCAACGGAATCGGCTGAAATCTCTTTTCCTCATTGCGCTCTCCCACAACACAGCTATTCTTTTCCCTCGAGGCGCGGCACCACATACGCACGGCCAGTAAAACCGTGAGCCCCGCAAGCAGAATCAGCAAAACGGAACCGGGCACCCTCGCGTTCATCCGTGTGCCAATGTAGGTGCCCACTGAGCCGAGCACCGCGAATAGGAGCCCTGCCCGCACCTCCACCCGCCCTTCCATCATCCGGCGAACGGCGCCACTGAACGCTGTAGCACCCACCGAGGCGAGCGAGGTTCCAAGTGCCATATGAGGAGATTGGCCCACTGCGTAGACAAGGAGGGGAATGGCAAGCAGGGAACCGCCGCCGCCCGTCAGTCCGAGCGACACGCCCACCGTAAAACCACTAAGAATAATAGCTATCAAGTTCACAAAAAAAACTCCCGTATACTATGTCGAGTATACGGGAGGTGTGCCTCCATTAAAAGAGACTCCGCTCTGAAATCCAATAAGTACTTCATCCCCAGCCAGTGGGCGCTCGACAGGATCCGAGCGAGGGCTGCTAATTCTACTTCGGCGGTATTACCGGGAGCAACAAATAGGGCTCATGGCCCGGCACCGTGTGGAGCGTTACCTTTTTACCGTAAATCTCAACCGGGCGGTCCCGCGGGTCGTTATGAAGAAACGGGCCGCAACCCTTGAACTCATTTTTCATGGTAGCAAGTCCCTCACCCGTCGCCCCGGCGTACTCATAATCTTTTCCGCGAACACTCAAGGCAACCCGGTAGCCTACCGGAACAACAATACTCGTCACCCATATTTCAACATCGAGTTCGACCACCTCGCCAGGGGTGAGCGGCTGTTTTTCATCGCGCGTGTGATAGGGCCTGTAGGGCTCGCTCAACTCGGGGTCCAGCTTTCTGTGCGACGCACGCAGCCAGCCCTGGCCAATGGGCGTGTTGGGATCGAGCGCCCCCTGGAACACCTCCTCTTTCAGGTCGCCCGTGAACAGGCGAACCACCAAGAAGAGATCGGCATCCTCGGTCTCAGAGGAAACGAACAGCTTGGCCGCCATGGGGCCGGTTAACTCGGTTTCCGCCTCAAAGGGCGCTGTAATGAATGTGACCCCGTCGCCGAGGGCATCGTATGTAACACTTCCCTTCGCCGAGGGGGGATTGAGATCGAGATTGTGGTCCTCGGTATGAAGGTAGAATTTTGTCCACTGGGTCCGCGCCAGCGGCCATTCGTTTTCGGTCCGCTCAACGAATTTCTCGCCCACATGTCGGACTTGAAGCAGAACAGGTGCCTGCTCCTTCCAACCCGTATCCTCACCTTTTAGGAAATGGCCAAAAAATTTCTTTTGGAGGCCCACGCCGTAGTCTGTATAAAATTCTGTCCAATGCTCGATGCCGTGCATCTCGAACCATTTCTCGTTTGAGGCGGCACGCACAAAGCCCTCGGAGTTGCCCCGGGGATGGATTCCCTGGCCACCCCAATTGCCCGACGAGAAAAGAGGAACCTTGACCTCCGACCAATCCGGCATCCGGCATTCCCAATATTCGTCGGTGGACAGAGGATTCGCCAAAACATCCGCACCAAAATCCGAGCGATTCGCACCAAGCTCCTCATCGGTCAGCGTCTCCGGCCCCGCCACCCAATCGGGGGCGATGCGGCTGCGGTAGCCCTTTGACCCAACGCCATGCTGGACGGTTTTCACCTGCATGTCGTACCAGTTCTCACAAAAGGTGTTTACGATGCCGCCATGGTGACTCAGATCGCGGTAAAAATCAGCTCCGCCCTCCCAGATGCATATCGCCGCCAGATGGGGCGGCTGAGAGGCCGCCACCTGCCATTGGTTCATGGCATAGTAGGAGATGCCGTTGATGCCAATTTTGCCATTGCACCAAGTTTGCTCGGCGGTCCACTCGATGCAGTCGTGAAAATCTTTCGTCTCGCGCGGGGACCACAGCTCGATAAATCCCGGTGAGCGCCCCGTGCCGCGTGAATCGACCCGGACGATGACATAGCCGTCGGGCACCCACTTCTCGGGGTCTGCAACCTCCCAGTTCTGATATTTATTGGTCGAGCCGGCGGCGACATCGGGATGAAGCTCAACCATACGGTCCCACTGGTCCTCGTAGCCGTCCTGAAAAGCCAGATACTTCCCATAGGGGCCATAGGTCACCAGGGCCGGGTAGTTCCCCTCCTCGATTGGCCGGTAGATGTCGGCCCGCAGAACGAGGCCATCGTCCATCTTGAGCGGAACGTCCCAATCAATGCGCATACCGTCTCTGATTTCAGATCTAAATTTCTCTTCACTCATTACTCTCTCCTAGAGGAGCCGTCTTGGAGGGGCGACCCCTTTCTTTATCCGTATACGAGCGTCTTGCCTATTTCTCCGGAATTACCGGAAGAAGGACATAGGCAGGCTCCTCGGGGGAGGTGTGGAGCGTCACGTTGCCGCCGTAAATATGGGCTGGGCGATCACCTGGATCGTTGTGAATGAAACACCCGCAGCCCGTGAACGCATTCTTCATGTTCGATAGCCCGGCGCCCGCGCCGCCAGTGAACTCGTAGTCCTTCCCGCGCACGGTGAGCCCGATGCGGTGGCCAGCCGGAACGACGATGCTCGTGTCCCAAATCTCGACATCACACTCGACCCTCTCGCCCGGCTTAAGCGGCTGAATCTCATCGTGGGTGTGATAGGGGCGAATCTCTGTCGTGAGATTCGGGTCGAGCTTTCTGTGCGAGGCGCGCAGCCAGCCCTGTGCAATCGGTGTGTGGGGATCGAGCGCCCCTTGGAAAACCACTTCCTTTAAATCGCCGGTAAATATCCGAACCACCAAGAAAAGATCGGCGTCCTCAGTCTCAGAGGAAACAAACAACTTGGCCGCCGAGGGGCCGGTGAGTTCGGTCGCCGCCTCAAGCGGCGGGGTGAGGAACGTTACGCCGTCACCAAAGCCAGCATAGGTGGCGCTTCCGGCCTGGGCGGGAGGCTCTTTGCCCAAAGTCTGCCGCGCCGGGTCGAGATAGAACTTTGTCCACTCGGTCCTCGCCAGCGGCCACTCGTTCTCCTCGCGCTCAACAAACACCTCGCCCGGATGACGCACCTGGAGGCGAACCTTGGGCTCATCCTTCCACCCCGTGTCCTCACCTTTTAGGAAATGGCCAAAAAATTTCTTCTGTATATTCACGCCATAGTCGGTATAAAATTCCGTCCAATGCTCGATGCCGTGCACCTCAAGCCATTTTTGATTCGAGGCCGAGCGCTCATAGCCCTCAAAATTGCCTCGCGGGTGGAGACCCTGGCCGCCCCAGTTGGCGGACGAGAGAAGCGGCACATTAATTTTCGAGTAATCGGGCATGCGCGAGGTCCAAAATTCATCGGTCGCAAGCTTGTTCGAGAAAACGTCCTGGCCAAAATCATTTCGATTCGAGCCAAGCTCCTCCTCGGTCAGCGTCTCAGGCCCCGACACCATGTCGCCGTTCATGCGGCTGCGAAATCCCCTGGTGCCGCGACCGTTCTGCACCGTATAGACCTGCATCTCCGGCCACCCGCGGGCGAAACCGTTACAGAAGATACCGCCGTGGTGGCCCATGTCGCGATAGTAGTCGGCCGCCCCCTCCCAGATGCACATCGCCGTCAGATGCGGCGGCTGCAGGGAACTCACCTGCCACTGGTTCATTCCGTAGTAGGAAATTCCGTTCAGGCCGACCTTGCCTGTGCTCCAGGGCTGCTCAGCCGACCACTCGATGCAGTGATAAAAATCCTTGGCCTCGCGTGCAGACCAAATATCCATATGGCCCGGAGAGCGGCCCGCACCCCGAGAATCCACGCGCACAATGGCATAACCATCGGGCACCCACTTTTCGGGATCTACGACCTCCCAGTTCTGATATTTATTCGTCGAGCCCGCGGGGACGTCGGGATGCTGCTCGACCATGCGAGTCCAGCAAGTCTCATAAAGATCCTCAAAGTGAAGATACTTGCCATATGGGCCATAGGTCATGATTACCGGATACTTGCCATCGTCGATGGGCCGGTAAACATCGGCTCTGAGGATGAGCCCATCTTCCATTTTGATCGGCACATCCCAGTCAATCCGCATACCGTCTCTGATATCACTTTTCATCTGCTCCATTTTTTCGCCCCTATTGTGCTCGCTCCGGCAAACCAAAACCTCACATAATTGAGGTCAGGCCCGCCGGGGAATGAAATTATTTCGATAGCTGTATTATAGCGGCCTTGGGCTAGCGGTCCAAGCGGGAGGGACCCTTCAATCTCTATATGAATTTTTTGGGGGGGGGAACCTTACCGCCCCCTGACTAATCGCGATGAAGAACCTTATCAATCCCTACTTGAATGCCATGATAAAACCGCCGCCAGAAACAATGAGGAAGGCTGAGAAAAATATCCGAGGCGTAACACGCTCAATATGACCAAGGAAAAGGTAGGTCCACAACACGGCCCATAGCGGCCCCAGCCGACTCAAGGGCATCATGATGGAAACATCCCCCATCGAAAGAGATGTCCAGAAAAAACCGGCCGAGAGAGTTGTGCTCAACCCCGCGAGGATGAACCAGCGCAAAGAGCGCCTATCGAATCGAATTTCCCCGCCAATTCCCAACCCGAAGCGTGAGACACAAAGAAACACCACCGCCGAGCTAAATGCCACCCCAACGGCCACAAACGGGGTGTTCTGGAGAGCAAACCCGAACTTGGCCACAACCGGCATGATGGCAAACATCAAAGAGGCGCCAAGGGGAAAAATCAAGGAGCCCTGAAACCAGTCCTTTATGCTCCCCCCCTCGCCTTCTTTGGGCTTAGAGAGCAAACCAACGCCGGTGACGACACACGCCGCCCCCACCCAAACAAAAAGACCGGGCTTTTCTCCCAAAATGAGCACAGCAAGCAAAATGGCCCAAATCGGGGCCGACCCCTGTATCGGCGCAGCGCGACTGACGCCCATACGCTGAATGCCGGTGAACGAGGCCATCTGTCCAACTCCCTGCCCCACACAACCCGCCAAGGCAAACCAGAGTATTGGTGTAAGCGTCGATGTCTGGAGCGTGCCCCGAGAGGCGGCGGCAATCAGGCCCACGGAACCAACAATGGCGCCCATGGTTAAAACACCGGCCAGGGGAGAGCCGCTGCGAAGTCCCTGGCGCAAGAAAATAAATGTGAATGAGTACGTCAGCGAGGAGCTGAGTGCGAGAATTTCCGCCAGACCGATTGAAGAAAATAAATTAGACATTGGCGGAATATATACCGATTTGCCCGGCATAAGCGAGGACACGACCGAATATAAACGAGCTTTGCCAATCGAGCTTATTTTGCCAATCGAGCTTGTATAGAGCCGCCCCGCATCTTAGGATGAACCCCGACATTTATCACAACTTTTCATTACTATTAATCCGCGCAGTCTCACTTTTCACGGAGAGCTTTCATGAAGCTTGTAACGATGGATATCCCGGAAAACGGAACAACGAGAGAAACTATCGGTGTGGTTTTAAGTTCAGACAGGATTCTCGATCTGGCCTCTGCCTCGCTCGACATCCCCTCCGACATGGTGCTCTTCATCGAAAAAGGTAAGGCGGGTCTTGAGATTGCACGCAAACTTGCCAGCGAGGCAGAATCGGGAGGCCACACGGCGTCCACCCACCCGCTCGCCTCTGTACACCTCAGGGCGCCGGTCCCGCGGCCGCGTAAGTTTGTCCACGCCGGGCGAAATTTCCATAAACATCTAGCAGAATCGGGAAGCGCCATGCCGGCTCAAATTCCTCTGGCCCCCCGCTTCACCTCGACCATGATCGGACCCGATGAACCAATCATCTACCCACCACTGACGAGCAAACTCGACTCCGAGGCTGAAATCGTCATGATAATTGGCGAGCGGTGCAAGAACGTGCCCCGCGAAAATGCTTTCGATGTCATCATGGGCTACACCCTCTACAACGATGTGACGGCTCGCGACATTCAGGATGACGATGCCAGAGGCGGGCTTTTCTTGTGCAAAAGTCTTGATGCAACGAACGCCATCGGGCCCTGGATCGTCACCTCCGATGAGATCGACGATCCCCAGAACATGGATATTATTGGTCGGGTGGATGGCTTCGAGCTTCAGCGCCAGAGCCTCTCGAACATGATTTTCGATATTCCGCATATCATCTCTCACCTTTCGAAGATGACTCTAGAGCCGGGCGATCTCGTCTCGACGGGGACCCCGGAGGGCTGCGCCATTTTCAGGGAAGGCGGCGAGGCGCACCTGCTCAAAGTAGGGGGTGTGGCGGAAGTGGAATCGCCCCTTCTCGGCATTTTGCGCAATCCTGTAGTAGCCGAGTGAAATTGATATGAAGATAACGAGCGTTGAAGTTTATTTTCTCTCGGCCCCCCAGCCCGAACGCGAATTCTGGCTAAGCCTCAGGCCAGTCCTCTCGGTGAACGAGCTTGTCGTCAAAATCATGACCGACGAGGGCATCACCGGCGTCGGTCTCGGCACCGCCTCGGGACGCGTAAGCGAGGTGGCCGAAATATTCAAGCGGGGCTTTGGCGACCTCATTCTGGGAGAAGACCCCCTTCGCCCCGAGCGGGTGCTGAAGAAAACCCTTGGCACCACCTACCACCGGATTTCCCACGACAGCGGCTGGCCGCGCGACCATATCATCACGGCCGCAGCGACCATCGACAATGCGCTGTGGGACATCATGGGGAAGGCGGCGGGCCTTCCACTCTACAAGCTCCTGGGGGGATTGGAAGGCCGTGCCCGCACCTATGCCGGTGGCGGCTACTACCGCGATGGAAAAGACGTCGCCGAGCTTGTCGATGAGGTCGGCCGTTATTATGAAATGGGACATCGGGGCTTCAAGATGAAAATTGGCGCAATGACGCTTGAAGAAGATATGTCTCGCGTTGCTGGTGTAAGGAAGGCAATCGGGCCCGAGTGTCTGCTCGCCGTAGATGTAAACGGCGCCTGGGACTATGCCGCGGCCAAGGAAGGCGTACAGCATCTGACTGATTTCGATTTGGCGTGGATTGAGGAGCCAATCTGTTGGCGCGAGGCGAAACACACCCTGCCCCGCCTCAAGGCTGATTGTCCGATTCCGATTGCGGATGGGCACGGTGAAATGAACCTGTACGATTGCCTTCGCTTGATCGATGACAATTCGGTGGACATTATCCAGTTTGACGCAACGAAATTCGAGGGCGTCACAGGAAGTCGAAAAATCATGACGGCCGCCGAGTTGGCACACATCCAGTTCATGCCGCACCACGACCCGCAAATTCATGCCCACTGCATAGCCGCCAGCCCGGCGGGCTATATTTGCGAGAGCCATGCCGACCCCGAGCGCGATCCGGTCTGGTTCGAGCTTTTCGACGGAACGCCCGAGCTTAAAGAAGGCTGGCTTACGCTTTCAGACAGACCCGGTTTTGGAGTTGAATTGAACGAGGCGGCGATGAACAAGTGGGCCGAGCGGGTCTGCTAGAGAAGGTTTGTTGGTTTAGACGAAAGTTAGCTTAACAAACTAATTTTCCCGTCCTTAAGACTCGAAATCGCATCTCTGAAATTTGTAAAACCAAATCGGCCATCCATCTTTCTTCGAAAACCAGTGAAACTAAAAGGCCCCGAGAATCACCCCAGAGCCTTTTAGTATTCATCTAACTATCTGAGCGAATTTCAAGAAAACGAAAATCAAATAATCTGCACACTAATCCATCTACTTCCCATCATGAGACGAAATCGTCATGACTGCCGGGCTGCCGGAACGGTTGCTCCAGGCATGGTTACTCCCGCGCAGTATCACGACGTCACCCGCCTTCAAGGACACCTCTTCGGTGTCGAGCACCAATACGATTTCACCCTCGTGGATAAAACAAAATTCTAGGGTTTGCGTCTTCTGCATGTACGGATGAGGCGCAGAGTCCGAATACGTGGAGGCGCCAGGCGAGCCCATTGCGCTGAAATACGCCTCAACTTCGGCGGCGCCGACGTTATCTTTCCAAACATCATCCGGCGGAAAAGTAACTACCCGGCAGACCGTTCCGTTCTTCGGAGGCTCGATAGTGTGCGGCAAATGAAGCGTCTCCATAACAATCGTCGCCGGATCGCTATCGGTGACCCACAGCCGCGCCGATGCAAAACCGGGCCGTGCGGGATCAAAACGTACATCGGGCGCCGGACCATCGGCGAGCAATGTGGATTTTCCCGGCTCTTTATCTATGGTCACTATCCGCCGCGCTGGCTTCACGCCATCTGGTAGCTTGAGATCGGGCTCGACGATCTTATCGTTGCCCTGCGCCAGACCCACGGGCCCATCTGTAAAGCGCGCTGCGATCATGTCGAACGCCATCTGGCAACCCAGACGGGGGCTGGCCCACTGATGCCACGCGCCCACCTGAACGACGATATCGCCCGGCTTCATCACAAGCGTGTGATCATCGAGAATTAATTCGCGCTCGCCCGTCAACATGATTCCGTAATCCACCGTCTCGGTTTTGTGCATACCCGAGGAGAAGGAATTATCGCCGCCTCGATCCCATCGCCTTCTTGAGGGCATGTCCTTGGGCTCATGAAACGGAATGCCTTCGGTATCCTTGGCCGGATCGTAATCGTCGGGGCGGTTTCGCGCCTGGATGACTCGAAGATGTCCACCAGCGGCGGAGCCGGGAAAATCGTAGGGCAAATCTCCATCATCACGCTCGCCGGAGAGGGGGGGAGGCGTTTCCCACCATGTCCAAAGGTCGGTGTGACCTTTGCCGGGTATCGGCGCCGGATGGGTGTCCGGAGCGGGGCCATCCCAAACAACTTTTGATTTACCACTCTCATCGTTGCCGGTAACTACTCTCCTGATCGGTATCAGTCCTTCGGTCATAGTCTCTTGCTCCCTTCTTTTAAATATCGTTCCCATAGATGTAGTTCTTAAAATTCAGGCTTACACCTTTTTAGAAATTTGACGCAAAATCAAAAAACCGAGAGGGATTCAAACACCCGCCTCATCTGGCGCTCTTGCCAAATGCGCCAGAGAAAACTTCTCGTCATCCGATAGCAAGTGGGGCCATGGCCATGACTTCGGTCGCAACATCCACCACTACGGGCCGGTTCGCCGAGAAAGCCTGATCGAGGGCACTATCAATTTCAGAGGGCTTATCCACCCGAATACCGAGGGCGCCCATCGATTCGGCCACCTTTGCAAGATCGGTGTCATTATAATGCCAAATAAATTCATGCTTGGCATTCAGCTCGCCGCCTGCGATCTGGGTCAACCCTTGGAGTCCATGGCTCAAGACATGGTTGTTGTTGACCACCATGACAGCATTAATATTTCGTCGCACAGCCGTTTCGATTTCGGAGAGGTGGTACCAGAACCCTCCGTCTCCGGTAAACAGAACAACGGGCCTATCGGGAAGCGCACACTTTGCCCCCAGTACGGCAGGCAAACCCCATCCCAGCGAGCCCGCACAACGAATAAAACCCTGGCCCGGCTCGGTAAGATCGACCATACCGCCCGTCCACATACCCGCATGGCCGGTATCCGAAACGAGGAGCGCATCCGAGGGGAGGTGCTCGGTAAGCTCCTTGCAAATGCGCTCGGGGCGAATGGGAACGGCATCCGAGTTCAGAAGAGGCTCGAATTCCTCGTACCACGCCTTCATGGATTTTTTTTGTTGTTCAGTCCAATCCTTGCGGGAGGCGGCAGAGGAAGCATCGGCCGCATCAATAAGTTTGCGTAGGCTAACCTTTGCATCCCCCATGATGCCCACTTCCAGCGGATAGTTTCGCCCAATTTCCTCGGGGTTAATGTCGAGCTGGATGACAGGCGTCCCAATCTGGGGGAGGCGCCAGCGATTCGTCACCTGGCCGCCGGTCTTGCTCCCGATAAAGAAGACCAGGTCGGAATCCAGCACCGCCTGGTTCGCTGTCTCGCGGGAGTAAACACCCACAACACCAACCGAAAGCGGGTGCTGGGGCGGAACAGTGTCCTTGGCGTTGAGGGCTGTAGCAATGGGAATAGAGAGTTTCTCGGCAAGCTCCACCAACTCGGCCCCCGCCCCCGATGCGCGAACGCCGCCGCCCGCAACGATGATTGGCCTTTTCGCCGCCGCCAGGAGCCTGGCCGCCTCTTGAATACTCCCGGGCTCTGGCTCTGGCCGATAAGCGGGAACCCGGGTAGTGGCCTCATCCACGAAAACTTCCAGGTCCCCCTCCGCATCGTCTGTAATTTGACCTCCTTGCCCCTTAAGTTCCAGATGGACAGGTCCCGGAGTCCCTGAGGTGGCGCACCGAAAGGCCTCCCGTAGCAGGTCGGGGTATCGCTCGACCTGCTCCACCCGAACGTTGAACTTAGTAACCGGATCAAACATGGAGAGGTCTTCGACTTCCTGATAAACATTACGATACTGGGTATCGGTCTCGGTTCCACCCGTGATGGCAATCACTGGAGAGCACCCAAGATATGGGTCCCTGAGGCCCGCAGCCAGGTTGGATGCGCCCACCGTCTGGGCCATACAAATTCCGGGGCGGCCGCTGGCACGCGCATAGCCATCGGCCATGTAAACCGCCGATTTTTCTCCATGGGTTAGGATACGATCTATATTTGTTCGCTCGTCCATCTCAAAGAGAGCACGTTTGACTATTCCTGGCATGAAGAAAATATGGGTCACACCGTAGGCCTGAAGCGTATCAGCGAGAAAGCGTGCTCCTGTCATCTTGGGCATAATTATTTCTCCTCAAAAAAAGCCGAGTTATGAAATTAGTGGCCGCGACTTACCGGCACACTCCTCATACACACATTTGCAAATTCTCAAGCCTCTCGATTTTGCTATGGCAAGACGACAGTTCTTTATGTGAAAAGGTCGAACGAAATTTCAAAACATACTCATGAGCTAACAAGCATTACTAGAAGTTTTATGAATTGAAAAAGATCCATGGAGCCGCAAGCCCGGAGGCTAAAATTCAGCAGGTAGCAGGCAAATCAATGAAGACGGGGCTCGTCAGCTATCAAAAGTGAATTTACAGGGGCCCTCATCCATCCCATCTAAGGGTTGTTTGTCCTCATCTTGGACGGTCTTGCCGTTAGAAATTTATTGGCACTAATCGGCCAGCCGCTTCATTCTTGGATCAAGTGCGTCTCTAATCCAGTCCCCGAAAAGATTTATCCCCAATACGATCAGCATGAGCGCCAGCCCCGGAAAGACAGCAATCCACCAGGCGGTATCGAGATAGGAGCGCCCATCTGCGAGCATACCGCCCCAAGCGGGAGTTGGCGGTGGCACACCCACCCCGAGGAAAGACAAAGATGCCTCAATGATAATCATCCGTCCGAGATAGAGCGTGGCTATCACGATGGCGGTGGAAAGAACATTTGGAAGTAGATGACGAATAAGTATCCGGGGGGTGCGGCAACCGTTGGCCCTCGCCCCTACGATATACTCGTATTCTTTTGCCGAAAGAACGGCTCCACGAATCGGACGCGCATATACGATCCACGTGCGAACGGCCATGGCGAGTATTACATTTTGAAGGCTCGTCCCCAGGATGGCGATAATACTCATCGCCAGCAGGATGAACGGAACTGAAAGCGCTATATCAATAATCCGGCTAATGACGGTATCGACTATTCCGCCATAGAAGCCCGCAACCAACCCCAGCGTTATCCCTATTGCCCCGCTCAAAAGGACTGCGACAAACCCGACGATAAGTGAAATCCGGGAGCCCCAGATTATACGGCTCAATAAATCGCGGCCCAACTGATCCGTTCCGGCCCAGTACGTGAATCCGTCAGAATTGACATACCCGGGAGGTTTCAAAGTGAGATCAAGATTTTGCAAGTACGGATCCATTGGAGCGAACAATTGGGGTACCAAAGCCCACACAATCACAAAAACGACACAGAGCAATCCGAACATCGCAGGCGGACGACGCGACAAATCACGCATCGCTAGAGAAAAATCAGAAGGTCCCCGGGTGTCCTCCTCCCAGGTTTCCAATGCTATTTCAGTCGCTTCGATTTGCTCCGTCGCCATTGTCCTGTCTTTCTATTTGTATGCGATACGTGGATCGAGCCATGCATAAAGAAGATCTACGCTGAGATTAACGACAACAAAACAGGTGGCGAGTAATGCCACAGCCGCCTGCACTACAGGGTAATCCTGGTTGCGAATGGAATCCACCACGAGAAACCCCACACCCGGCCAGGAGAAAACCACCTCCACAACAACCGTTCCGCCGAGCAGGATGCCCAGCTCAAGTCCAATCAAGGTAACGACCGGGATGGACGCATTTTTCAACGCATGTCGAAATACGATGACATTCTCAACGAGGCCCTTGGAGCGGGCCGTTTGAATATAGTCGCTTCCAAGCACTTCAAGCATACCCGAACGCACGAGACGGGTAAGGCGCGCCGTCGCGTACAGCCCCGCTGTCATAGCGGGAAGAACAAGGTACTCAATTCCATCGGCGCCCGACGTTGGCAGCCATTCCAATTTCACTGCAAAAAACATAATAAACAAAAGACCCAGCCAGAATCCTGGCACCGACTGGCCCAACATCGCCCCCACAGTAGCGAAGTAGTCAATCCATGTATTCCGGTAAACGGCGGAAAGCACACCTGCAGGAATGGATATCAAAGACGCTAAAATCACCGACGTGAAGGCAAGAAGGGCGGTAGCCGGAAAATGCCCTAAAACGAGACCCAGAGCAGGTAGTTCCTGATGGAAAGAAAAACCAAAATCACCTCGGAGAACACCCTTACTCTCGTTATAACCAAAAAGGAAATTGAAGTATTGGATATGCATCGGCAGGTCAAAACCCATTTCCTTTTTAAATTGTGCAATATCTTCTTTATCGGCGTCCTCAGGCATCAGAATTCCTGCCGGATCGCCTGTCATTTGCAACATGAAAAAGACGATCAAAAGAACGCCCTTGATGACAATAAAGCTTTGCAAGAGCCGACGAATTATATATCCACGCAATGGGCTATCCCCGAGACCTACACTTTTAAAAAATAAAAAAAGTACTTAAAATAAGTAAATAGCTCCTTTTACAACAACTCGATGATATCCATCATCATTCCCTTGAGCCTGCCATCGCACAGATGACCAGCATAAACTTCCCTTGGCTTACTTGGGCCACCGCTTACCGTCACATGAAGATGAATGTACGGATCCGGATCGTCGGTCCATGCGTGTTGGTCAAGATGGACAGGAGGCGAAGAGTCAGGCCAGGTAATAATCCCCTGCCCCTGAACATCTACCCATTGATCGATATGAAGACGGGTTTCATCGGGAGGCGGCATCGGGGGAGACGGGAGCAGAACACCAGGTATGATATCGAGTTCATAAAACGCGCCCATAAAAAAAACCGAACCGGCCCGGATATTTTTCTCTTTGACGAATTTAACCACGTTGCCGTAAAAATCTTCTTCAGGCTTAAAATTAAGACTGAATATACGGCCTATTTTTCTTTCGACGACATCCATGCAACGCCCCTATCAGATTCAGAATGAAAAAATTACATGAATTTCCAAACATACCGCAGGGAACGAACGTCCCCTGCGGTATGAGAAAAAATGTAGAGAGGTGTTCGGGTCAACCTACTTTCTGACCACCTCCCAAACGTTCAGAGTACCGTTGCCTTGCGGATTAAATGAAATATTTTTCTGTAATCCGAACGTTTGTTTAAGTTTATAAAGTATCTTGTGCATAGCATTTTCTTTCATTTTGGCCGTAACCGCTTTAAAAGCCTTATCTTGCGCTTTGGGATCGGCCATCGCACTTGCAGCCTTGTCCATCTTATCTACTTCCTTGTTGCAGACCACACTCCAAGGGCCGGTGCAAGAGCCCGTTGCGGAAACCACGCTGCTGGTATCAAAGAAAGTATTGCCCCAGCTCCGCATAACGATACCGGCACGCTTTTGCTTCTTCTTCCCATAAGAAACAACTGTTTTCTTATATAGCGGGAAGTTCACGGCTTTTATTTTCACGTCGATACCGAGTTTAGCAACCATCTGGCCAATCGCCTCGGTTACCTTCGCATCATAAGCGAACCTGCCTCGGGTATTCACTATTTCAACTTTGAAACCATTCGGGTAGGCCGATTTTTTCAAGTATTCCTTGGCCTTGGCTAAATCGTAGCCATACCACCTATGGTCGGGGTCATAGCCTGAATGCGTCCAAGGATGATACATCGAATGGTATGGGTCCACATTACCTTTCATAATCGTCGTACGAATTTTATCAGCGTCGATGGCATAATTAAGAGCCTTACGAACGTTGATATCCGTCATTGGGCCGCCAAAGCGGTCGGCAAAGCTCACAAAGAAAATTCTTGTGGCTGGCACAATCGCAACTTTTGTATTTGGGTGACTACTAATTTGCGGCAGGAGGTGAGCCTCCACTGCAGAAACAATGTCCACTTCGCCCTTCAACAACGCTTTCACCTTGGTGGTCTGCTCGGTGATGCGACGCATCACAACCGTTTTTGGGCGATTAGGGTAATCTTTATTTCCCCACCATTTAGGATTCGCCTCAAAAACCATTTTCGTGCCTTTGCTCCACGACTTGAGAAGGTAGGGGCCGCTGCCCATCGTGTTCCGGGCAAGATATCTCTTCCCTTCCCCTTTTCCTTTAGCCGCTGCTTTGGGATTCGTTATCGAAAAGACACGGCTAAGCATTCCGAACATGCCGTTGTTCGGATACTTTAGGTGCAAGATGAAGTTTTTAGCATCGACGATTTCAATTTTTTTCCAGGACTTGTAGTAAACACGCTGACGGCTCTTTAGCTTTGGATTATGAACACGGTTATACGAAAAGACGACGGCTTGAGATGTAACGGGACTGCCATCAGCGAATACGGCGTCTTCTCTAATGTGGAACTTAACCGTAGTCGGATTAACTTTCTCCCACTTATCGACGAGCCAAGGCTTCACTGTCTTCGTTAACATGTCGTATTTAACGAGCGTGTCATACGACCAGCTCCACAACATGAATCCAATCGCGTTGGTCGTGATATTTGGATCCATGGTAGGAGGTTCTTGAGGTAAAGCGACTGCAATGGAGCCTTTGTAAGCATTAGTTACCGGAACGATGGAAACCCCCAAAAAGAGGACAACCAGAAGAAAAAGACCAATTTTTTTAACCATTACTCATTCCTCCTCATTCAAAATTTACAGCCCGATTGGCTAGGCATCGTCTGCCTTCGCCTGGGCCCCAGTCCTGCCCAAAAATCAAATGCCTATCAATTCAATACTTCCGCTATTCAAATCCTGAGAGTCGGCAAAACACCACTCGCCCCTGCAAGAAATATTCGACTCGCCTCGCTACCCAAAACACTTAAAGACGACTCACCTAGCTGTTCCGCAACAAGTTGTAATGTAATGACAACATTATATACTTTTTGGGCACCCCAAGCAACGACATTCAACATGCGCCTTTTGTCTTATTGAGGGAACATCAATGGGTTCCAGAAATTTATGGCGCGCAGTTAAAATAATAAGAGTTTCGTCGAACTCTCAATAAACAATTTCATTAAACAAGGAGAGACAAAATGGCTGAAAAAGTAGGCATCGTGGGCATTGGCCTGATGGGGTCTGCCCTCTCGGGAGGGTTGCTACAAGAAGGGTTTGAAGTCCAGGGATTTGATACCGATGGCCGCAGGCTGGATGAGTTCACCGAGCGGGGAGGCACTGCGGTGGATTCTCCTGCAGCAGCGGCCCAGGGCGTCAACTGGATGATAACGTCGCTACCCCATGGAGAAATAGTCAGAGAAGTCGCACTCGGGGCCAACGGAATTATCGAAGGGGCCGAAAAAGGTCTAATACTCTGCGATGCATCGACCACCAGCCCCGAGGATACCGAAAAACTTGGGAGCGACCTCGCCGAGCGCGGCATTCGATTTCTCGACACCTGCGTAAGCGGCACGAGCGCCATGGCTTGGGAAAAAGATCTCATCGTTATCGCCGGCGGCGAGAAAAGTGATTTTGAAGCATGCCGCCCATACTTAGAGTCCTTCAGCCGGGCGGCCTACCACATGGGACCCGTTGGGTCCGGCGCCTTGACGAAACTCATCATCAATCTTGTTCTCGCCGGAAATCGGCTGGCGCTGGGAGAGGGCCTGACGCTCGGAACAAAAGCGGGGATGGACGTGAACAACTTGCTTGCCGTGCTTCAGGACGGTGCCTGCCACTCAAAGACAATGCTCGACAAGGGGCCGAAGATGGTCGAGGGCAACTACGAGCCCGAGGGAAGAATGTCTACGGAAACTCCTCGGCTCATGATCGAGCAAGGAAGCCGCTTCGGCGCGCCAACGATGGTGGCGAGCATGTGGCTGCAGCTTGTACAGGCGGGCTGCGAGATGGGTCTCGCCGAGCAGGACCCCGTCGCCTTCCATGAGGCGCAGCGCGTGCTGGCCGGTCTGCCCGGAAGAGTCGAATAAAAAAAATTAAGGAGAGACCAGGCACTTACAACAAAAAATAAAAATGCGAATTAGCCGGAGCACTTAATATTAAAGCAGAAAAAGTTGCGGCACCCTATTTCTGCATACCTACATTCGCCATCAATAATTAAAATTTTCTTAATCGAACCGCCTTGCGGCCCAATGTAGAAAGGCGTGCAATATTCCAAACCTCATCGAACACCCGCCTCAAACCGATAGGAGACTCCGCCAGCCAGCGAACTATTAGCCCGGGACCTTCCAGACTGCTGACACCACCCGCAATCCCCTCAGCGCCCGAGAGAAGGCTCTCCACTTCCTCTGCGGCACGCTCCAGCGCCGCCCCTCCTCCGCCGAGCACATAGAACGATCCCAGATAGGGATAAGGCTCGAACAAGCCCAGCGACTCGGGCACCAGCCTTTGCGGAAAAATTTCCATGGCATCTGTTAACAAAGGCGCGCCATCAAGCCGTGCGGTGAAGGATAGCGCCACCTCCGAGTAATCGAAAAACTCACCCATCGCTACCCTGCCCGGATAAAGGATCTCGCCATAAAGCACCCGCGCACCCTTGGCTAGATCGAGCACGACCTCCTGCCGGTATCGGGCTTCCGAAAACGGAATGATTGGATCAGGGATATATTCAAGAACCGAATCTTTTTCCATTCGGATGCTCGTCCGGGAAACTACCGGCTCGCTCGCTGTCCGGTAGATACGGGTCGCCCCTTGCGTGGTGCAAAGAACCTGCGCCCCCTCGCCAAGAGAAAACGCCGCCTCCAGATGATCGCCGCCCACCGAGCCACCCGTCGGATTAATCAAGGTGAGATGAGCAGGGTCCTCCCCCTCCGGGTAAAGCGGTCTGATGATCTTAAGAGGCATTCGGGAGAAACTGTCTTTCAGGATGGTGCGCCCGCGCGAGAGTTCAAAATCGGCACACACGTAGCCATGCCGCCCAACCTGGGAAAGCTCTGGCGCCGCCGCCACGATGTTCATGCCCCCACGAACAGGACGTCTGATTCGATCCAGCGAATCACCTTGTCCAACCCTTCTTCCGACTTCAGATTACTAAAGAAGAAAGGCCTTTCACCGCGCATTTTCTTTGCGTCACGATCCATCACCTCAAGGCTCGCGCCAACCAGCGGCGCAAGATCAATTTTATTAATCAACAACAATTCCGAGCGCGTAATGCCGGGGCCTCCTTTTCGGGGAATCTTGTCACCCGCCGACACATCGATGACATAGATCGAAGTGTCGACCAACTCGGGGCTGAACGTCGCGGCCAGATTGTCTCCGCCACTCTCGATGAAAATAATGTCGAGAGGAACATGCTCCCGCATCAAGTTTTCCATGGCCTCGCGGTTGAGAGAGATATCCTCCCGAATGGCGGTATGGGGACAACCACCCGTCTCGACCCCCCGTATTCGCTCAGGAGGGAGCGCACCACTTCGGGTGAGAAACTGGGCGTCCTCTTTCGTGTAAATGTCATTCGTAACGACAGCAATAGAATATTTATCGCGAAGCGATTGGCAGAGCTTGTCCACCAGCGCCGTCTTTCCCGAACCAACGGGACCACCCACCCCAATTTTCACGGGTTCTTTAGACATTTTTTATCTCCTATGACACAAATAGCCGGGTATATAGCCGTTGATGCGCCATCGCCCGAATCTCGTGGCCGGGCCCTAGCGAGCAGGCCGCCTCAAGCGGGCGCACCAACGCCTCCTCAACCGTGCCAGCAACTACATCTTCAAGAGAAGCCGTCACCCGTTGGCCATCCGTTTGCCCGAGCGGCACCAAGCGCACCGCAGCACCCACCAGCCCCGACACGACCCCGTAGCAATATGATTCAAGCGCCTGCTCACATGAAAACCCCAGCGCAGAAGTTGCCACACCAAAGGCAAGAGCATAGTGGCCGGGAGAGTTACCGGCTCGCACCTCGTCCTCATATCGACAAACGAACTCGCTCTCCATATAACCAATCGCAGTCCTTAGAAACTGCCTCCCAACGCTTTTACTCGCATCCCGAAGAGAGGCCACCGGCCTGGCGGCAGAAAACGAGGAATCAATCGCCATCAATCCCTCAAGATCCTTATTTTTTGAAAAATTCCAGGCCTCACGAAGGTACACACCATCAAGCGTGGCCACGCTTGCGGAAAGAACATTTCCAATAAATTCGGCAAGTGAATCTGCATTAGAAATTTTTTCTTCCTGAACAAAGGTTTCCAGCCCCAGCGAATGTGCGAATGCACCACGTGGAAAGGCCGAATCGGAGATTTGCAGTAGTCGAAATAGAGTATTAGAGGTCATTGGTTAATGGTGATGATTGTGATGAACGCCGAACTCGTGAGTGAAGGGCTCGGTCACACGCTCGCAGCGCACGCCGATTTTCCTGAAATATTCCTCAATGACACTGTCATAGGGCGTCAAAACCCGCTCTTTCCCAACAGACACTGGCGCGTGTCTGTTCCCGACCTGATAGGCGATACGGGCAAGCTCCTCGGCCGAATCGGCATAGAGCGCCAGCACATCCTCCGGAACGGCACTTACAACAACTACCCGTTCATCGTCCTCAAAAAGAACATCCCCCTCGGCGAGCGGCTGTCCCGTCGGCAGCGCAATTCCAATCTCTGTTCCGGCATCGGACTTCACCCGCTGGCGGCTTCTTAACCGATCCTCCCAGCCGAGGACCACCCGCTCTACACGGCGCGCCTCCTCCCCGGCCAGCTTTCCAACAAGCTCTTCAACGACAATCATTTACTCACCTAAAAGAGGAAATACCGCTGGGCCATCGGGAGGACCTCGGCAGGCTCACAGGCGAGAACCTCTCCATCCGCTTTAACGACATAAGTCTCAGGGTCCACCTCTATATTCGGAAGATAATCGTTCAAGCGCATATCCTTTTTTCCGATTGCACGGCAATTTGAAACGGGAGCGACTATTTTCTTGAGGCCAAGGTTTCCGCCTAATCCTCGCTCGGCGGCTGCTTTCGAAACGAACGCATATGAAGTCGCCCCAACCGCACCACCCATTGCCCCGAACATCGGCCTTCCAAGAACCGGTTGCGGCGTCGGAATGGAGGCGTTGGCATCTCCCATCGCGGCATGGGCAATGAATCCGCCCTTCACGATGACCTCGGGCTTCACGCCAAAAAAGGCGGGGTTCCAAAGAACGAGATCCGCCATCTTTCCCACCTCAACCGAGCCGACATAATCCGAAATACCATGCGCGATGGCCGGGTTAATCGTGTACTTGGCCACAAAGCGCTTGGCGCGGAAGTTATCGTTTTCTCCCGTTTCCTCGGAGAGCCGACCGCGCTGGCGCCTCATCTTGTCAGCGGTTTGCCAAGTGCGGATGATCACCTCGCCCACCCGCCCCATCGCCTGGGAATCCGATCCCATCATCGAGAAGGCACCCAGATCGTGAAGAATATCCTCGGCAGCAATGGTTTCCGCCCGGATACGGGACTCGGCAAAGGCCACATCCTCGGGGATTTTGCTATCAAGGTGGTGGCAAACCATGAGCATATCCAAATGCTCGTCTATTGTGTTGATGGTGAACGGGCGCGTCGGATTCGTTGATGAGGGAAGTACATTCGCCTCGCCGCACACACGAATAATGTCCGGTGCATGGCCGCCGCCCGCGCCCTCGGTGTGGTAGGTGTGAATTGTTCTACCCTTGAACGCGGCGATGGACGCCTCGACAAATCCCGACTCGTTCAGCGTATCGGTATGAATACAAACCTGGATGTCCATGTCGTCGGCAACACCAAGGCAACAATCTATTGCGGCAGGAGTCGTTCCCCAGTCCTCATGAAGCTTGAGCCCCAGCGCTCCGGCCTGAACCTGCTCAACCAACGATTCGGGCCGCGAGGAATTTCCCTTTCCAAGAAAACCAATGTTCATCGGATAGGCTTCTGCAGCCTGGAGCATACGCGCAATATTCCAGGCCCCCGGGGTGCAGGTGGTGGCGTTGGTTCCTGTCGCCGGGCCAGTGCCGCCGCCGAGCATCGTGGTGATGCCAGAGGAGATCGCCTCGTCTATCTGCTGGGGGCAAATGAAGTGGATATGGGAGTCGATGCCGCCCGCCGTGAGAATTTTTCCCTCACCGGCAAGCACCTCGGTGGAGGCGCCCACGACCATGTTGTCGTCCACACCATCCATTAAATGGGGATTGCCGGATTTACCTATCCCGACAATTTTACCGTCCTTGATTCCGACATCCGCCTTAACGATGCCCCAATGATCGAGAATAAGGGCATTCGTGATGAGCAGATCGAGCGCGGCGCCATCCCGCGTTTCCGTCGGTGACTGCCCGAGGCCATCTCGCAGTACCTTGCCGCCGCCGAACTTCGACTCATCCCCGTATACCGTGCGGTCCTCTTCGACCTCGATGAAAAGCTCGGTGTCGGCAAGGCGAACCTTGTCCCCTTTCGTGGGGCCAAACATATCGGCATAGGCACGCCGATCCATACGAAAGCTCATGAATTAGCCCCCCTGTAGCCTTCTCTATTAGCATTCTTAAGGGCCTGCTCTTTTACGCCAGCATCGTCAATCTCTCCATCCGTCAGCGCGTTCAGGCCCAAGACCCGGCGTGCGCCGCCGAACTCGACCAGTTCGGCCTCCTTCTCGTCCCCTGGCTCGAATCGCACGGCCGTTCCAGCCGGAATATCCAGACGCATGCCGAAAGCAGCATCCCGGTCGAAATCCAAAAACTGATTCACCTCGAAGAAATGAAAATGCGAGCCAACCTGAATAGGCCGGTCGCCCCTGTTGGCAACGACAAGTGTCGTGGACCGCCTTCCCTCGTTCAGGACGATCTCGCCCTCGCCAACAACATATTCACCGGGAATCATTTCTGCTCCTTCTTAGCGAATCGGATCGTGAACGGTTACGAGCTTTGTCCCATCGGGAAACGTTCCCTCGACTTGAACTTCGTGGATCATCTCGGGAACGCCTTCCATCACATCGTCACGGGTGAGGATCGTTGTGCCAAATTGCATGAGCTCGGCGACGGATCTTCCGTCCCGTGCGCCCTCGAGAACCTCCGCCGTGATCAAGCTAACCGCCTCGGGGTAGTTGAGTTTGACGCCCCTGTCTTTCCTTTTCCTGGAAAGCTCGGCCGCAACAAAGATGAGAAGTTTTTCTTGCTCTCTTGGGGTTAGATGCATAGTCCCTCCCCTGACTTTAAAAAGTTGCTAAAAAATTTATCGTCATGAATCATGCCGTCAAACGCTCAAGAACCGTATCGTCACACTCGCCTTCCGCCGCCCCTTCTGCCGTGAATTCACCTTTTTCTATGACGTAATAACGATCCGAGAGCCGCCAGGCGAATTCAAGATACTGCTCGACAAGAAGAATACCGACATCCCCGCGCTCCTTGAGCTTCCAGAGGATTTTTTCAATTTCAATTATTATGGAGGGCTGAATTCCCTCAGTGGGCTCATCGAGCAAAAGGAGTTTCGGTTTCCCAACCATCGCCCGGGCAATGGCAAGCTGCTGTTGCTGGCCACCGCTCAAAACCCCGCCTTTTCGTTTGAGCATATCCTTTAAGACAGGAAAGAGTTCGAACACATCCTCTTCATATTTCTTCGGGCGCTCGGGATGGGCCTCAAGCCCCAGGAGAAGATTTTCGTGAACCGAGAGTTGTGGAAAAATCTCTCGACCCTGCGGGACATAGGCGATACCGAGCCTGGCGCGTGCCTCGGGGCGCAGGCGGGTGATGTCGACTCCATTGAAATGAATACTTCCCTCGCGCGGCTTCAGGAGACCGACAACCGACTTGAGAAACGTCGTCTTTCCCATCCCGTTGCGGCCAATAAGTCCGGCTATCTCGCCGGGTTCCACCCTGAAATTCAACCCGCGCAAAATATGACTCTCGCCATAATATGTATTGAGATTTTCTACCTGAAGCACTTACCTCACCCCCTGCCCAGATAAAGCTCGATGACCTGTGCATCTGCGTGTACGTGATCGATAGACCCCTCGCAGATAACAGCACCTTCATGAAGTACGGTCACTCGCTTTGCTATTTCGCGCACAAAATTCATATCATGTTCAATCACCAACACGGAACGCTCCTCGGCAATTCGTTTTAACAAAATTGCGGTATTTTCCGTCTCGCTCTCAGACATTCCCGCAACCGGCTCATCAACAAGGAGGAGATCTGGATCCTGCACAACCACCATACCAATTTCAAGCCACTGTTTTTCGCCGTGCGCCAGAAGACCGGCCCGCCAATACTGTTTATCCTCAAGACCGATAACATCAAGCACCTCGTTCACCTTGCCGCCAACAGAGCCAGACATGCCACCAAAGAGCATGGACTTCACCGTTTTGTCCTGTTTCGCCGATAGCTCAAGATTATCCCTAACCGTCAGGTTTTCATAAATCGTGGGCGTCTGGAATTTTCGGCCAATTCCGGCATTGGCTATTTCCTCTTGCTGCATCCGATCGAGATGCGTGGTTTCTTTAAAAATAACACTCCCCGTATCAGGCCTGATTTTTCCAGTCACCACATCGAGCATAGTCGATTTGCCCGCCCCGTTCGGCCCGATAACACAGCGCAACTCGCCATAATCGACAGAAAAATTAAGCTTATTCAGCGCCTTGAACCCATCGAAGCTAACTGAAACATCTTCCATAAAAAGAATAGTATTGGCCATTTAATTTCGCTCCCAGTCCCTTGCCGCCGCAGGATCGCCCGGGGGCACCTGCGTGGCGAGGCTTCGCTTGGAGATCAGCTTTTTCACGAACTCCGAAAACCTACGAGCCAACCCGACAATGCCATCGGGCATATAGTGAACCACTAAAATAAACATGCCGCCCTGGAAATAAAGCCAATAGTCCGGAACATTGGATGTCAGGTAGCTCCGGGCCCAGTTCACGCTGATCGCACCAATGATGGCCCCAATCAAAGTGCCCCGGCCGCCGACAGCCACCCAGATAACCATTTCAATCGAGGGAAGAACACCAATGCGGCCCGGTGTGATAATCCCCACCTGGGGGGCATAGAGCGCCCCGGCAACTCCAGCAAGCGCGGCTGAAACCGTGAATACGAATAGTTTGTAGTTCGAGGGCGTATATCCCGAATAAAGCACCCGGCTCTCTGCATCGCGAATGGCGAGAAGTATCCTTCCCGCCCGCGAGTTCACAATCCACCGGCATAAAAGATAGGCCGCGCAGAGCACAACCGCCGTAACGATATAGAGCCCTCGCTGTGTCCCCGCGCTACCAAGCTCAAATCCCAATATTTTTTTGAACCCGGTCAGACCGTTGGTTCCGCCCAGATTCATTTCGTTTCGGTTAAAAACGAGCCATGCCGAAAGAGCTAGCGCCTGGGTAATAATGGCAAAATAAACGCCTCGGATCCGGGTCCGAAACACCAGGAATCCGAACCCCGCCGCGAATATTGCGGGAACGACAACAACGGCGACCAAGGTAAAAGAAAATGAATGAAACGGCTTCCAGAAAAAAGGCAACTCCTTCACCTGATTCCAAACCATGAAATCCGGCAGAGCACTCTTGTAAACACCCTCGGCGCCGATAGCCAGGGCAAGATACATCCCCATGCAGTAAGCACCCAGACCGAAGAAAATCCCATGGCCCAGGCTCAGGATGCCCGTGTAGCCCCATATGAGATCCAGGCCTAGCGCGAGGATGGCATAGGCAAGATACTTCCCGAAAAGATTAAGCGTAAATCCCGAGATGTGCAGCATTGAATCGGGCGCGGTAAAGGCGTTTAGAGAAGGCATAATCACCACAAAGAACAGCGCAACTGCGATGAGAAGCACGCCCCCTAATTTTTGCTCCAGTCTTTCGCTTATCAACTCTCTTTGCACGCTTAAGCCCCCCGCGCTCTGGTGGCGAACAAACCCTCGGGCCGCCGCTGTAGAAATAATATGATCAGCATCAAAATCATGACCTTGCTGAACACGGCGCCCATCGCGGGCTCAAGCAACTTGTTCATCCCGCCAAGGCCAAGGCCAGCGACGATGCTCCCCATCAACTTGCCCACGCCTCCCGTGACGACGACCATGAAAGAGTCAACAATGTAGTTTTGCCCGAGGTCGGGCCCCACGTTGCCCACCTGGCTTAACGCCGCCCCGGCGAGACCGGCAAGGCCGGCGCCAAAGGCAAATGTCCAGGCATCCACCCGCCTCGAGGAGACACCTAAACAGGTGCTCATCTCCCGGTTTTGAGTAACTGCCCTGATGCGCATACCCGCCCAGGTTCGGAACAGGAATGTATACGTCCCCACGACACAGACAAGGGCCAACAAAACTATAAAAAGTCGATTATAGGGAAACTGAACACCAATCATTAGGTGATAGCCGCCACTCAGCCATGAGGGGGCTTTCACATCAACATTCTGCGCCCCGAATACTTGTCGGACCGCCTGCTGTAGAACCAGGCTGATGCCCCAGGTTGTCAGGAGCGTCTCTGACGGCCTCCCGTAGAGATGCCGGATGATGGAAACTTCCATGAGATAGCCCACAAGAGCCGCCGCCGCGAAAGCCGCCGGGAGGGCCATAATAAAGTAGAAGCCAAATAAATTTTCCGGGAGATAGGATATGAAAAGACCTTGAACAACAAATGTCGCGTAGGCGCCGATCATCATCAACTCGCCGTGGGCCATGTTAATAACGCCCATGAGTCCAAAAACAATCGCCAGCCCCAGAGCCATTAAAAGAAGGATAGAGCCGAGGCTCATCCCCCGAAACAGCGTGTCGATAAACGATGTCCAGCTCTGGTAATATTCTATTTCATTGACCGCATTTTTCGCCTCAGCCCGAACGGCGGGGACCGCGTCTCCTTTATTCCCATCGGCCAGCCCTGCGGCGGTTTTCAAGTCGCCGACCGCGTTCAGGGCCTTTATCTCTCCAAGTTTTTTCGCCGCAGCCTGGCGGATTTTAGCATCAGCGTCCTTCATTTCGATTAGGGCAATGGCCGCCTCAAGGGCATTACGGCTGAGCCAGTGAGATTCTGAGGCCGCGGATTTTCGTAAAATGGGGATGAGTTTCGGATCGCCGAGCCGGGCCATACGCGTCGCGGCGGCCCGCCTGACATTTGGATCCGGAGAAAGAAGCTGGGCGGAATTCTTTAAGCGACTGATGTAGGGACGTATCGCCCGCCGAATTCGCCGGCCTGCTCGAATTTCCTGAAGTTGACTTGTGGGGATGAGAAGCGGCTTGCCGCTAGAGTCCTTCAACGGTGCTTTCGAGTAGGCCTCAAAGAGGGGAACGAATTCCTCATCCCCTTTTTTAAGAACGTCACCGCCGATGACGACCTTTATACCCCCCCCACTAGGCTTCCAAGCATAGAGGCTGCCCTCGCGAAGCGCTAAGAGGAGGGACAACAACATTGGGTCACCACGCCTCGCGAGGGAAAGCGCAGCCTCTTTTCTTTTTTTTCGGCTTTTCGTTATAAGTTCGGCAATCTCTGCCTGAGTATCTGAGGGTGCCTGCGCGGCCCTGGCATCACCCACCTCCTGGATTCCCAAAAAACAAAATACCAAGAGTAAAATGAGCAATACTTTTATCCGCGCCAAATAGCCCTTCAGCATCAGGCGAGATGCCATATATCCGGCTTGTTTCACTGCTCCCTCCTCCAAGGGTTATTCGGCACCGAAATATTCCCGGTGACCCTTCCATCAAATCGCTACTGCAGCCGGCAGTGGCAAATATTCAATTTTTTCGGCGGGAAGAGGTCGCACGCGGCCCCTCCCCGCCGAATCGAATGTAATTACTAAGCTTTTTTATAGGTCCCCTTATGATTCACCCAGTCGCAACCCTTGTCCGGGCTCGTGTACTTGCTCCAGGGAGCAGGCCTAACGAGCCCTTTCGTCTGATTGATAATGCGGAACTGACCGTTCTTCATAATTTCACCGATGAGAACTGGCTTGTGGAGATGGTGATTTTCCTTATCGATTTTCTTGTACCCACCCGGCGCTTCGAACCCGGTTCCATAAACCGCTTTGCGGACGGCATCCACTTTAGCGGTGCCCGCTTTCTCAACCGCTTTTTTCCAGATATGAACACCCAGGTAGGCCGCCTCAATCGGATCGTCCGTCACGCGGCTCGACCCGCCGGGAAGACCTTTCTTTTTGCAGTACGCTTTGAAATCTTTAACGAATTTTTTATTTTGCGGCGTGTCAATTGACTGGTAATAGTTCCAGGCAGCGAGGTGGCCCACGAGGGATTTAGCATCCATACCGCGAAGTTCATCCTCGGCCACACTGAATGCCATGATGGGCACATCCTCGGAGCGAAGCCCCTGGTTGGAGAACTCCTTATAGAAAGGAACGTTGCTGTCGCCGTTGATGGTACTCAAAACAGCGGCGTCGCCGCCTGATGCGAATGCCTTCACCTTGCCGACGATGGTCTGATAATCCTGATGATGGAACGGGGTGTATTCCTCCATAATATTCTTGGCAGGAACACCTTTCGCCAAAAGGAATGCGCGCAGAATCTTGTTCGCCGTCCTCGGGAAAACATAATCTGTCCCAAGGAGATAGAATTTTTTGAAGCCGCCGCCATCCTCGCTCATGAGATATTCAGCTGCGGGAATAAGCTGCTGGTTGGGTGTAGCACCCGTGTAAAATACATTTCTCGAGCACTCCTCGCCCTCATACTGGACAGGATAGAAGAGCAGTCCGTTATTTTTCTCGAACACCGGCAGAACCGATTTGCGGCTCACCGAGGTCCAGCAACCAAATGTGACATCGACTTTGTCTTTAAGTAGAAGCTGCTTTGCCTTCTCGGCAAAAAGATCCCAGTCTGAGGCCGGGTCGACTATCACAGGTTTAATGGGTCGTCCCAGGATGCCACCCGCCGAGTTAATCTCATCAAATGCCATCAGCACCACATCACGGAGCGACACCTCACTGATCGCCATGGTGCCGCTGAGCGAATGCAGAATACCGGCCTTAATTGGCTCGGCCGCCCGGAGCACGTTCGGAAAAGACAAGGAGCTCGCCGCAACCGCGCCCAAACCAAAGGCCCCAGCTTTCTGAAAAAAATCCCGGCGGGAAAGTGTTTTGCTCTTTTGTGCCTCTAGCTTCTTTCCTGCCTTCAACGTTTTCTTCTTGTCCATAATCCACCATCCTCCTGATTCAAAATTTAAATAAACCGCCGGGCAATCCGGCAAAACATAATTCATTGGTTATTAACTGTTGAGTGAATATATATGAGGTGAATTACAGAAACGTTACTTTAAGATTAAATTTTTGTTGCTGAAATGTTTCGGGTATATTTCGGGGCAAATCTACCATTTCGATGAATAATGCCACTACGCTTTGAAATAACTACACATCGTGAATTCTTTCAGTGTGAACTTTAATGCCGAACTAACTCAGCGTGGCTTATTTCCTCTGATACGATAAACTATTAATCTGAATGAATACTTAGGAACTTTGTAAGTTGAATGTAGGCTTTCGACCTTAATGGAGAATAATTAATGCCAAGAATACAACTGGTCGATATCGAGACTGCCCAGGGGGAGACCGCGCGTTTCTTCGAGGCGACCACGAGGATGCGGGGCCGGATACCCAACGCAGCGCGCTCGTGGGCGAACATACCCTACATCGTGAAGTTCAACCTGCCCTTCGGGGTGGCGCTCCACCGGGAGGCGGCAGGAGGAGTCCTCTCGAACAAGCTCAAGGAAATAGCGATTATCAAGACGAGCCACCTCAACGGCTGCTCCTACTGACTGGCTCACAACACGGCCCTTGGTCAAGCGGCCGGCATCACGGACGATCAGGTAACTGACATTTGCATGGACACATACATGGAGTCCCCTATCCTCTCCCCGAGGGAGCGGGCGGCGGTGCTGTGGGCGGAGCATGTCACCCGCAACACGGCGGGAGACCGGGATGACGTGTACGAGGAGGTGCGCAAGCACTATAGCGACGCCGAGTTCGTGGAGCTGACGGGAATTATCGGCTTCTTCAACCGCTCGAACCGGGGGCAGGACTCCCTCCATCTCCCGCTAGAGCACCAAGATGAGGTGAACAAGATCAAGACCTCGGTGCGGGCGGACACGAACAAGATCCGCGCCTACCTCGATCTGCTGGTGGAGATGTGGCCGGATGATTTCCCCCAACCCAACGGGGACGGGGAGCCCGAGGCAGGAAGAAACGGCAGCGAAAATGGAGCGGGGCCCCGCTTCGATGAAATCCTCATGCCCGGGGCGGCGGAGGGCCTCTCCGCGCAGGGGCCGAGGGTGCCGCTCATCGATACAGCTACGAGCGACCCCGATGCCGCCTTCTACTTCCGGGCGGCGAAGCAGTTCCTGGGAGGGAAGACGAACGCGGCGCGCATGTGGGCCCACATTCCCCACGTCGCCAAACTGATGGTGCCCTTTATGGTGGCAATTCTGCACGAGGGACTTGGGGGGCGGCTCTCCACGCGCCTGAAACTCATGGCGGCTCTCAAGACGAGCCGGGTGAACGAGTCGGCCTATTGTCTGGCGCAGATGACGGCGCTTGGGCGGACCGCGGGCATCACGGACGATTTGGCGCACGCCATTGGCGGTGGGGATTACATGATCTCACCCCTTCTCTCCCCGAGGGAGCGGGCGGCGGTGCTGTGGGCGGAACATGTGGCCATGTATACCGCGAAGACGCGGGACGACATTTTCGAGGAGGTTCGCAAGCACTACAGCGACCCTGAGATAGTGGAGCTTACGGCGTTGTGTACTCTCTACAACATGATGAACCGGGTCTATAAATCGCTCCGCATCCCGATTGAGACGGGAGATGCTTTCCCCGCGAAAGGGCTTACCGTCCGCGTGGAGCCGGACTCCATTCGGAACTACATCCAGGAGCTGACGGCCTCCTGGCCTGCATCCTTCCCGGTGCCGAATGAAGAGGCGCCCGCCCTGCTCTAGGCACAGACATCCTCTTCCATGAGAGTCAAAGAACTCTCCGAAAAAATTCTCAATCTAAACGGGAACCGGTTTGAAAGAAAGGAAACAGTCGGCGGCCTATCCACCTTGGGGAGGCAAACGGGCTAGCTGTCTAAAAGCGAGAACAACTCTGCGCCAAATTTACTGCGATAGCTTTCCACTAGGGGAGCTACTGACTTTTCAAAAGCGCTCCGCTCATCCGAGTTAAGCGTAATCACCTCATTGCCTTCGGCCTCAAGCTTAGACAAAACGAGCTCGTCTTGCTCGGTTGCCATTTTTCGTTGAAGCGTTGTCGCCTTGCCTGCGGCCTGGATCACTGATTCTTGAACTTCAGCGGGCCAGCTTTCAAACACCTGGCGATTACATATGAACAAGCTCACACCAAAAAAATGACTGCTCAAAGTGATGTAGTGGTGATGTTTGTGAATATCAAAAATATAAATGCTTGTGAGTGGGTTATCCTGAGCTTGAACGCGATCCGTTTCAATGGTTTCGAGAAATGTCTTAATATCGATGGGACTTGGCTCAAACCCAAAAGCTCGAAACACTTCACCGTGAAGATCACTTATTTGCGTTCGTATCGCTATGCCTTTGCAATCTGCTGGAGTGCGAATCGGCCTGACCTTATTGGATATATTACGAAAACCATTGTCCCAAAACCCTAATATCTTAAATGGCGTTGCCTCTTCAATACGAGCCTTAAAATAGTCGCCAAGCGCACCTTCCAATGCCTCAAACAACGAAACCCTGTCTTTAATAAGGAACGGCAATTCGAATACCGCTAATTCAGGAACGTCTTTAGAAAAACGCACAGTCGACATGTAGCAAAGATTCAATTCACCTGACGCAACCATACCAGGCAGCTCACCAGAATTTAAACCGCGAGCTATGATGCTTTCCTCGAAATCAAATTCAATAGACAAATCTTCCCGGCTCGTCAGTTCCGAGCCAAATAAACGACCCGCAGCCGTATGGATTGAATCCGGTCCCTGATATCCACCAAACTTCATTTTGAAATTTTCCATTCCCCCTTATAGACATTCAGCGCAATTATCGCCAGCACCAGCTTGCGAACCACCTTTTCCCAGAATGATATAGACTACTGCGTTCAAATAAATTTTTTAACATTTGGAGAGAATTAAATGTCCATCCCATACAACCTTCGCCGCGTCATGGTCTTAGAAGATTTGGCACCGCTTGCCCATTCGTTTCTACCTCGCGCCTTATGGGAGTTTGGATCAAAGGGCACAGAGGCAAATCTGTCCCGCGAAGGTAACCGTCAGGCCTTCGATGAAATTTGGCTTCGCCCCCGGGTTCTTAACGATGTAACCAAACGGACGATGAAGAAAGTCTTATTTGGAAAATCCTTCGATGCCCCTTTCGGCATTTCGCCCATGGGGGCCTCTGCGATGTTCGGCTTCGAGGCCGATCTGAATTTTGCCCGTGCGGCTCGGGCTGCAAACATTCCTTATGTAATGAGTGCCAGCGCCCTAATCCCGATGGAAAAAATTGCCGAGGCTTATCCTGATGTCTGGTTCCAGGCCTATGTGACTGCAGAGCGAGACGCCATCAGCGAACTTGCTGATCGGGTTTGGCAGGCTGGCATCCGCCATCTGGTCATCACGGTAGACGTTCCGGTCCCGGGCAACCGACGAGCCGGCTTGCGAGCGGGCTTTGAATATCCGATTCGGCCTGGTTTGCGAATCGCGCTAGACGGATTGACGCACCCTCGTTGGTTAATAGGCACTTTTCTGCGCACTCTTATGAGCAGTGGTATGCCGCATATCGAAAATTATGGGAAAGAGCGCGGCATCCCAATTATCTCTAGCAGCGCACCACAGCGGCCTCATGTTCGCGACGCCTTGGACTGGGACGATATGAAATGGCTACGGGACAAATGGAAGGGCAAACTCTTGATCAAGGGAGTGCTGTCACCGGAGGACACCAAAATCGCTGCGAGCATTGGCCTCGATGGGCTTTTCGTCTCAAACCATGGCGGGCGGCAACTCGACACCGCAATCCCCCCCCTGAAAGCACTCTCGTCAATTGCCGCCGAAAAAGGAAATATGGCGATACTCTTTGACAGCGGCATCCGCCGCGGCACCGATGTCGTAAAGGCTTTGGCTTTGGGCGCTGACTTTATCTTCGCTGGCCGGCCTTTTCTATATGCGGCGGCCCTCGGCGAGGAGGCGGGCGTCACCCACGCCATTACCCTGCTCAGCCAGGAGGTCTATCGCAATATAGCTCTACTGGGATGCAACAATTTAGACGAGCTTGCCTCGCGCCTCGCTTAACCATAGAACGAGCACTCAGGCATTCTTACCGCAGTGCCGACCATATAAAGAATCTTCTGTTCATTGACGGGACACTCACGTGGACATAGGACACAAAAAGGGCTACGGCCTAGACCGTAACCCTTTTGAATTTATTGGTAACGGGGCACGAATCAAGACTTATTTAATAATCGTGCCGTGGATTGATACAGTCGCTTAAACATTGCCTTGTACAATCCAAATTTCTGAAATTTCTCAGACAAACGACTTCAATAACCCATACGCATTTAGGAGAATCATTTTTTCGGGGTGCTAGACTGTCTACACCTATTCCACAAGTTCGAAAATTTGAACCAGCATCGCGCCCTTGAGCGTTCCATCGCTCAAATGTCCGACCAGCACTTCATCGTTCTTGCCGGGACCGCCGCTCAGAGACATATGGATATGGACATAAGGCTCGGGCTCATCCCAAGTCACATCTCCCAGCGCCGCAGGGGGCTCTTCGGGCCATGTAATATTTCCGTAGGCTACGAGTTCTCGCCAGTCCTTAAAGTGGTGACGATTTACGTCATAGCCGTTCATACTGTTAAATCCCGAGATCATAAATGTCTCGGTGAGCGCTCCCATGAGGAAAACCGAGCCCGCTCGAATATTCTTCTCCTTCACGAACTTGTTGAGTTCCGGGTAGAATTCATCTCCGGCCTCATATCTTATTTCAAATACACGCCCAATCTTCATTTCCTTTACTGTAATTGCCATGTCAATATCCTCGCTAAATTAGAGCGAATCGAAATTTATCGGGTATCTGTGTTACCCGATATCTGCTTTAACTTCGTCGTAAACTCTTTCTATACCAATTCGGAAAGTTTCCTTTCGCTGCTGGAGCCAGTATTCCCCTCGGGATGTGTCCGCCCGAAAGAACTTCTGGAATGATTCATCCGCTACCGTTTCATCTTTGGTCAATCCCTTCTTTAAAACCTCTTCCATCGTTCCCTTGATGGAAACCATGCGTTCCTTTTGGCGGGTGGCCACATCTTTCCCGCATATATCTCCATGACCGGGCACAATCGTTTTGATTGGCAGGCTCTCTATCCACTCAAGGGCCCGAATCCATTCACCCAGGTTCGCATCCCGCATTCCGCCCCCGGTATGGCTCACAACATCGCTTGAAAACAAAACACCTTCCTCGGGCACAAAAATTGCCGATGTAGCCGGGGAGTGACCGCCCATGCGCCGAATCTCAAACGTAAGCGGTGGCAGGTGCAAAACCATGGTGTCCTCAAAACAAAATTGAGGATGCGGAACTGCGGCCCGGGTAATGGCATCGGCCTCTTCTGTATGGCCAAGATCACGAAGTGTTTCAACGAAGATTTCTTTTGAAAAAGCGTTATCACCTTTTAAAATTTCATCGTAGGCGAACTGAGGCGCAATAAAGTTAACTTGCTCTCCAATTCCATCGATGAAAGATGAACCCGTCGTATGATCGCCATGATAATCAGTGGCGATAAGGTATCGAATTCCCTTGGGACTCAACCCTTTGACTGTGTCCTGCCAATCCTTCGAATCCGAAGGCCTTACCGGACTATCTATCAGGACCACTCCCTCATCCGTGACAGCAGCACTTACGTTAGCCCAGTCATATTTCGTTTCTACATAAAGACGTTCGCCCAGTTGTTCCACCGGCTCACCTCCTCGTCCTCGTTAACGAAAATTAGTGCACGGCTCTGTACATACACCAAACCCTACACACCAAAGACGCAACAAGCATTCTCTGAAAAAAAGCAGCGATCAAATCCTATACAACACAACAATAATAAATCAGCCGGTGAACTCCAGTATATCCATGCCCAACCCCCATCGATCGCTTATGTAAATAAGGCCAGTTTCCCGATCCACAAAGACCTCGTTGGTCTGAGGGCAGAAACGCTCCTTGTTGCCGGCTGGAATGAAGTATCCCACTTCCTTTGGCTCGAAAGGATTAGACCAGTCCAAAATACGAAGACCCGCATTGAACCACGTCAGGCAGAGCAGATCGTCGGCTTTCATCCATTGCCATGTATTATGTGCACCGTAGCGGGCACCCTGCTCGCACCAGGAAGAATCCTGAGGCCGCATGGTGATGGGATCGAGTGGATAGGGGTTGAATGTGCTGATCGAAATCGGATCCATATGGTTGCGCATGTCAAAAAAAGTCGCAAACGCTGGTGGATGAGCGCAATTAGTGGTGTGAGTCTCGGTGAGAAGAAATCCGAAATGCGAGCCTTTCGGAACCATAAAAGTGTGAGACGCAGGCGACCAATTATGAGTTTCATAAAAGTTTCGCCGCCACATGAACTCGGGCTTGGTGGGATCGGTCAGATCCATCATACCGAATCCCCCCCGCCGCCAGGCGCACGTAACATAATTGCCGTACGGAATCGCTTCGTGCAGATCGACCCCGCCCTTCGATACGAGATCCAGATCCCAGGTAGGCTCCTCGCCCGCCGCTTCATTTTGACCCGGCACCCATCCTTCGCCAATAAGAGTCGGATTCCTCGGGTCTTTCATGTCATGAATAAGAAGCGCCCGCCCATTGCAACCATCCTTCCTGCCGCCGCTGTACATCAATTTTCGGTCAAAGTCATAAACCGGGCGATGAATACCCGCCCCATCCGTCTCGACATTTTTTACGAACTTAGGATTTCGAGGATCGGTGTTGTCAAAAACCCGAAGCCCGCCAATCACATCGGGGTGCTCCATTCCCGCCCGCTCCTCGACATTGGTGATCAACACATCATCAACCAGAAGGACCTTGTGGGTTCTTCCCGCGGGATTGTCTTCCATTTGTTTAATCATTTTTGGATTGGAAGGGTCAGAGACATCAAGGACCATGAGACCGTTCGAACCGTAAAGGCCTGACCCCATGATGTAGCAAATGCCATCCCGCACACGAATCTGAAAGGCATCCCCCCAACCGTTCAGATCGGAATGCGCCACCAAGCGAACGTTTTTCGACTCCTCAGGGCGTGGCCCTGTAAGGTTACTGGGATATTCACTCTCAGGCTTGTTCTCATTAAAATAGGGCTTGGTCATTTTTTCACCTTTCAAATAAGGAGCACGACAAATTGCAAATCAAAAAAAATCTGAACTAAAAAAATGAGACTAAAGCGACTCTGCTGGCAAAACCAAGCAATTCTCTGGGGCAAACTTCAAAAAAATCTTATCCCCTTCAGCAACCTCATTCTCTATAGAAATCTTCGTTGTGATGGTTTGAGAGCCCACCAAAATTTGACACTCAATCGTCTCGCCAAGAAAAACGGTCTTCTCCACCCGTCCCTCCAATAAGTTTCCTTCTTTGTCTTCCCCGCCGGAAGAGAGACGCAAGCCTTCGGGCCGAACCGCCAATTTGGCCTTGGCCCCTTTGGTTATTCCACTGGGAATTGGGCAGCGCCAAGCACCCAGAGCCGTCTCGATGAGACCGTGCCCATCAGAAGAGTCTTCCCGTACAGTTCCGTCAAAGAAATTCACTTGTCCAACAAACTGGGCCACAAAACTGGTTTTAGGCTTCAGGTATAACTCCCTTGGGGTCGCCTCTTGAACAATCTTCCCGTTGAGCATCACCGCTATTCGATCAGACATGGCCAACGCCTCAAGTTGATCGTGGGTAACATATATCGCAGTGATTCCCAGTTCCCGGGTCAAATCTTTAATCTCCAGCCTTAAATCTTCCCGGAGCTTTGCATCAAGATTACTCAAAGGTTCATCAAGAAGGAGAACCTCGGAACTGGATACAAGCGCCCTTGCCAGCGCTACCCGTTGTTGCTGGCCTCCGCTTAAATTGGGAGCGGGCCGGTGAGCCAGGTCCTCCATCTGCATCAAAGAGAGCACTTCCATTACGCGCTTTTCTCTTTCGGCCCGAGGCACTTTTCTTTTCCCTTGCTTGAGGGGAAATGCCACGTTGTTGAACACCGTCATATGCGGCCATATCGCATACGACTGGAATACCATCCCAATGGGGCGCTCGTTCGGTGGAACAGAAACGCCTGGAGCCACTACAACTTGCTCTCCAATCCGAATCTCGCCACTGTCCGGACTCTCAAGTCCCGCGATACACCGGAGGGTCGTGCTTTTTCCGCAACCACTTGGCCCTAGCAGGGTATAAAATTCTCCCCGGTTGATCGTAAAACTCACATCCTGAAGAGCCGCAACAGGTCCATCCATCGACTCAAAGGTTTTACTTAAATTCGTGACGGTAATCTGCATAGTGCCTCCACCCTAACCTTTTTGGCCGCTAAATTGCGTGACGAATCGTCGCATGAGGAGTGTCAGAGGGATTAAGGCAATAATCAACAAAACCCCCATGGCCGCAGCCTGAGAAATATCCTCCTCCCAGTATTCCCATAACAAAACAGCAAAAACCTGGTTACGCCTTCCCGCCAACATGAGAGGAATGGAAAATGATCGGAGAGCGTGCACGGCCACCCATATCCAACCGGCGGCAAAGGCGGGAAACAGAAGAGGAAAGGTGACTTGCATCAATGTACGGAACGTTGTCGCACCGCTGACGTAGGCGGCTTCTTCAAGTTCCTTGTGCACTTGAACGATCGCACCATTCATTAGACGAGTACAAAACGGGAGATAGGCCACAGATAGTCCCAACACCAAAATCCAAACAGTTCCGTATATTCCAAGATAATTCATAGGAGGAGTTAAATAGGCCATCAGCAAAGCCATCGCGATAACGATGCCCGGAATGGCAAGGGGAAGGAACACGAGAGCGTCCAACACCCCTTTTCCTTTTCCCTTACCCTGCCCCCGAACAATCATCCATGAAACGAAAAAGGCGAGAATCATGGTAGCAGTAGCCGTAACTAACATAAGCACAATTGTATTCCAAAGAACATCATAAACGCGATCATCACTTAGGATTTCGATGAAATTATTAAGCGTAAGAAGATGCATAACTTCTAAGGATGGAATGCGGTAGCTTGGCATGAAACTGGTCCAAAGAAGGATAGTAAAGGGCAAAGCGATAGAAATGAGGAAAAATAAAATAAATAAACCCAACGCCGGGTAGCGCCATTTACCTATTGATATGATGCGGGGCCGGAAGCCTTTTCCCGTGATTGTAGAGAACCGCTCTGAGTTGCGTACCGCACGACGGTAGCCGATAAGCAGAACCATCATGATGACCATGAAAACCACGCCGAACACGGCGCCTAGCCCGTAGTCAAGCGGGGCCTGAACACGGGTCGTAAAGTAGATCAACGTGCTGAGCACGAAGACCCCACCTGGCAGCCCTACAGCTAAAGCGGCTTCAAACGATTCCATGCTCAAAATAAAGGAATACATGCCAGCCGCAAGGATAGCCGGAGAAAGCGCTGGCAGGGTCACTTTAAAAAATGTCGCGACGCCACTCGCCCCGGAAACTCTCGCGGCCTCCTCAAGAGTTGGGTCCATCATTCGAAAACATCCAACGACCATCAAGAAAATCGTTGTCACCCCCCGGATGCCGTCGAGAAAAATGAGGCCGCCCACAGAGAAAATATTGATCGGACCCTTCGCCACATGAATGCCGACCAAATCCAGCAAACTTCGCAAAAAAACGTTCAAAGCGCCGGCATTGGGCGAGAGAAGCAAAGTCCAACCCATGGCAAACAAAATATTGGGTACAGCCATCGGAATCAGAATCATCGCCCATGCGAGATTTCGAAATGGCATGTCTGTTCGCTCGACCAGCCATGCTACGAGAATCGCAAATGTCAGGGATACCGAGGTTCCAAGGCCAGCGACCCAGAACGTTCTTCCCAGGGATTCATAAAAATTAGGTGTGGAAAACGCAGAAGTATAGTTATTTATCGACCATCCTTCAGGAAGTGCGGGATGGCCAATCTGAAAACTTGTGATTAGCAAGCGTGTCACGGGAACCAGCACCAGGAACAAAACAATCGATATGACGAGAACCATCAACAGATTGTTCCTGACCCAGTTTCGCACCCGCAGAATTCGATCCTCTACATTAGGCTGTGGCAACGAAATGGACTTCATATATCTTCTCCTGCGCCAAAAGACGCTGAAGAGTGTGGTTCATTTTATCTATTTTGCTGGTGAGGCAACCGAGGAGATCACAGAAAACCCGAAGTATGCCGGTCCCATAAAAGAAAATTCCGGACCGACCGCTGGACGCTCCCGAATAGAGCGCCCAGCGGCCAAAATTTATTCCGGAAACACGATGGGCAAGGCAACATACCTTCCTAGCGCCATCTGCTTTATTTATTCCCTAGGAGGCTACTACTTCTTCTTCCTCTTTCTGCCCTTGGGGAATCCCCAGGTGGATACAACTTCTCTAGAGGCGTTGGCCTGAACCGCGCCAGCAGCCTTCCAGCCGAACCAGACAGGCTTGGCGCCGGCTTTTCTAATATAGTTATACGCATCCGTTCCCTTGATATTCGGGTTGCTTCTCCCGTACAGGCCATAACCTTTCGCACCATCCGTAGCGAGATAGGAGGCCAGCAAAATTGCTGAATTCGGGGCTTTGCCCCCCTTCATCACCGCGAGGGCCTCGCCAACCTGGTAGGGGAAAATATGGGGAACCACGAATTTAATAGGTGCGCCTGCGTCTTTCCGCAACACGTTTTTGACGGCATGATACTGAACGCCACAAAGGAGTGGGAACTCACCAGAGGCGACCTGTGCGGTTGTCCCATTCGTGCTCGACATCCAAACGGGTTTATTATTTTTCAAAGCCTTGTGGTAGGCAATGCTTTTGTCTTTCTTCCAGTAGAAGTGTAGCTGAATCCATGTAAGGGGCCGCGCGAGCACAGCCAGCTTTCCCTTCCACATCGGATTCAGACAATCCTGCCAATCTTTCGGGGCATTCGCCGCCGATACCAGCTTGGGATTGTAGGCAATCCCGAACTGATTCATCCCTGTGCCCAAGAAATAACCCTTGGGGCTGATAATATCAGCTCTTACCTTGGGGAAGAGAGAGGCATATTTAATAGGAACGATGACCCCGGCCTTGATGAACTTATCGCGCAAGGAACCGGATACGTTTACAAGATCGCTTTCGTAAATTCCGCTAAGCGCCTCGTTGAGTATCCGCTCCCTGCTGGCCAATCCGGAAACATTAGAGAAACTAAAAGAAAGCCCATATTTTTTCTTAAATCCACGCTTTTGAAACTTAATGATTTTTCCTGCCCAAGTCGTAGAAATATGAGCTCGGGGTTCCTTCTTGGCTAATTTAATAATCTCTTCGGTGGTCTTGCCAATTTTGGCCGCCATCGCGGCAGTAGAAAAAACAAGCACCACCATCACCACGAAACACGCCTTTGCAAGTTGATACAGCCAGGATTTCCTCATCTTTTAACTCCCCCCTAAAAGGTTAAAGATTCTCCTACCCGTGAAAAATTGATAATTCAACTACCTTTTACTTATCAACTCCCTCGATCAAAGCCCCAAGGAAGACAATAATCGGACCTTCTTGTGAGGCTCCCTGAAAATGGCGAAGAGGTCATGCCCTGCCTCAAGAGTTACACTAATGAAACTCCCTTAAAGAAACGGCATTTTCCGTTAATTAGAAATTACTATATTGACTTAAATTTATACCTTTGATTGAATATGTCAAATATCACCTACACGCCCCATCAATACATTTGGAGTATAATTTGACTTTGCGCCGTTTCCAGCAATTTGTAGCTGTGGCGGAAGAGAAACAATTTCTTCGTGCCGCAAAACGCTTGAATATGGCTCAGCCACCTTTGAGCAATGCCATTCAAAGCTTAGAGGAAGAACTGGGCGTACAACTTTTTATTCGCAACAGTCGCTCCGTTGAACTCTCAGATGCAGGGGTGGCTTTTTTGGCCGAGATTCGCCTGGCTTTATCACAAGTCGATTTTGCCAAAACGGTTGCTAATCGAATAGCCCAAGGATTTCTTGGTCACCTGAAAATCGCTTCCATATTTTCTTCATCGGTTTCACTAATTCCAGAAATATTGCCCCAATTTCGGAACAAATTCCCAGATATCAATTTAGAACTTCAAGTAATGCCAGGAGACGAGCAATGCACAGCTATTTCTGAAGGGATCGTAGATATTGGATTCCTTCGAAAAGACCAGCTTAATTTGACAACTTTTGATTCGGAGAAACTTACTTTCGAGCCCTTGTGGATGGATCGAATGATCGTAGCACTCCCGAAAAATCACTGCCTAACGAAATCCAAAAAGCTCAACCTCTTACAACTAAAAGACGAGTCTTTTATTTTGCCTCTCTCACGCCGAGGCCGAAATTCCACAGCATCTGTTTTTCATTCTCAGATTTTAAACGCGTGCAAGGAAAGTGGATTCATGCCTAAAATTCTTCAAGAAGCGCCTCTTCGATCAATGATTAGTCTCGTATCTGGGGAACTAGGTATCGCCCTTTTGCCTGGACCTTTAAAAAAACTTGGATGGCCAGGGATAACCTTTAAAACGCTAAGTGACGACTCTCCATTTCTTCAACTAGAATTTGGAATGGCGTGGTTGAAAAAAAATCAATCCCCCTTCTTGCCTGGAATCATTAATTTGGCAAGAAAAACGAAGTTGACCTCATAAAAACCCCCGGCTCCAGAAGAACCGGGGGTCAATTAAATCTGGTAGCGGGGGCCCGATTCGTGACTTATTTAATAACCGTTCCGCTAGTCGAAAAAGCCGCGTAACACTTCTTTATATAGATCGAAAATCTAGAGGATTTACAATTTAAGATCTCGCCAAGGCATTCACTTTGTGGGAGATTAAATATTTTCGGGGCACATTTACGTTACAGAACGTCTACGCTCGGAGGCTGGTCATATTTAGTTTTATCTAGCGCGCCGCCCTAGGAGTCACCCCTATCAACCGGTTTTTCGGTAACCGAGGCCTCGGGCTCTTCCTTCTTTTCGGGAAATTCGTCGTTGATGAGCCCCTTCTTGAAATTCTTGATCCCAGAGGCCAGGCCGGAGCCAATTTCAGGTAGGCGCTTTGCGCCGAATACAAGCACGCAGATCAGGAGAACAACAAGGATTTCCGTAACTCCAAACGGGAACAACGTAATATCTCCTTTTCACTGGTCGCTTAGGTGATGGCCTCCGCGCACACATGCGTGGCAATGATCGACGCATCGCCCACCCGGTCAGTATAACCTAACTTCTTATAAAATGGGATTATGCGACAATTCTCTCCTGTCCGGCCTCCCAAAAACCAGGCCATGCTGAAAAAGAGGTTTTTTCGGTTCTAGACCTCTCCTCAAACCTGTGGGTGGCGAATTACTAATTCGCCATGCACACGAATTGCAGCAACAATATTTCCCTCGGAAAGTTGAGCGAACGCTGCATCGTTAATAACGTTAACAGCCTCGCGATCTCCCGTATTTTCTTCTCGAATTTCTGTCATATTATCGACCATACTTATCATTCTTGGCCTTCTGGACAGATTTTATGAATTTGCCCAATTGCTTGTCCTTCTGCCGTTTTTCATAGTCCGGCATTTCGTTGTAACTCGACTCGCGCCGCATCGCTTCGTAATTCTGATAACGTTTTTCAGACAAACTACCCTCGGCAATCGCCGCCAAAATTGCGCAGCCTTTTTCATTGACGTGAGAGCAATTGTTAAATTTGCATCCACTCTCCAGCTCGACAATTTCTGGAAATGTCTCATCTAAACCAGTCTCGATGAAGAAATTACCCAGTTCACGAATACCCGGTGTATCGATCACCATTGAGGCATTCTCTAATTGGAACAGTTGACGGTTGGTCGTGGTATGCCGTCCCTTACTGTCTTTTTCTCTGACGGGATTGGTTTCAAGGTTCGCGCCACCTAACAGGCTATTAAGCAACGTCGTTTTACCCACACCCGAAGAACCCACCAGACAGTAAGTTTTTTCTGGGTGCAATAGAGCCCGAATTTGATCTAGGTTCGCGCCATTCTCATTACTGAAAGGCAAGACAGTAATATTTGGTATGATCTCTAAAATGGTGTTGATCTTCTCAGTGATTTTGTCATCTGAAATTAGATCGCTTTTACTCAACAACACGATTGGAACGATGCCGCATTCGTTAATCATCACCAAATAGCGCTCAAGTCGTCGGAGGTTGAAATTTTCATCGAGGGATTGGACAATGAAAGCGGTGTTGATATTTGCGGCGATCAATTGATAGTCAACATTTTTCCCTGCCGTTTTTCGCTTCATAAGCGTAATTCTGGGAACAACGTCGTGAATAATGGCAAGCGTATCATCGTCGTAAAAATCAGCGTAAATCCAATCGCCAACTGTCGGCAAATCCATAGTTGAATCTATGGCGTAAGCGAATTTTCCCGCCAATTTCGCAAAAACATCACCACAGCCCTTGGAAATTACATAGCGGTCTTTGCGTACAGTCATTACTCGCGCCAAGTCATGTGCGGATGCGGTTTCGCTGTCCGTATTGGCTTGTAGCGAAGAACTAAACCCCATTCGCCTTATTTTTTCTATCTCGTTTGTCATAGTTTCCATCCTTCTAGTAATCACACGACCCTCGCAATCACGCCGATAAGATCACTCTCTGGCTTCAAAGGTGTGCATGGCGAATTAGTAATATTACCTAAAATCAATCACTTCCTTACCTTGCTCTTGGATGCGACCTGCCCTAGCCTCCCCTGTGCTCCGCAATAAATTGGATCTCATACGAATTCAAGGATTTGAAGTCTGGTGAATTGCCCATTCAATCCGCAATTTAAGATTCGATTTCATATTTCGCCATAATTCTTCCCTACTAACCTGACTCCCTAACCTATTCAATCTACTTGGGATTCACTTTTTGCGGAGCACAGGTACAACTATTAGGGGCAGGTCACCTTGATGAATTAGTATGTCAAAGCTACCCTAATTTCTCACAAATCAAATTGGAGAACATTTATGGCAAGAGTACCTTTTATTCAAAATAACGCAGAGCACCCTGATATTCGAAATGCATTCGAAACTGCAGATAATATTAACGGAAGGGTCGCTAATTCGATGCGCACATTTGCTCATTCCCCGGCTATCCTGAAATTCCTTCTTCCATTACAAACTGTACTTCAAAAAGACGGACTAGGATGCAAACTCGACGGTAAGATGAGAGCTCTAGCTATGATCAAAGTATCTGCTCTTAACGAGTGCCAATATTGAATAAAGCACAATCGCCTAGTTGGGCGAACTGCTGGCTGGACAGAGGAACAACTTAACACACTAAGTGGTGACAACTATATGGAAAGTCCCCTGTTTGATGACCGTGAGAAGTCAGTTATCAAGTGGGCAGAGCTAGTCACATGGAATACTGCAAGATATGACGACAAAGCATACGAAGAACTCTCTAAACATTTTGACACTGCAGAAATCGTTGAACTTACAATGGTAGCTTGTTTTCGCGGACTAATGAATCGTTTTATGGATTCTTTACAAATCGAACTTGAGGGAGAAGAAGTACAAGCTAAGGGTGGACGAGCAAGTGCCAAACCAGAAGACTTACAGGCCTATGTTCAGAGAATGGGAATAATCAGCTGATTATTCCAGCTGACGGCCCCCCCCTTCAAACCGGTCCAAGCTGAATGAGGGGATTTTCGGCACTTGAGGGTTCCCCGAACCCCGCTACCAATTTCAACCATACCCCGGAAACCCTTGCCAGAGAGCATTTGCTACCCGATTATTCAGGTACTAATCCACGGCCCGATTCGTGACTTACTTAATATCCGTCCCTCTTGTCGAAAAAGCCGCTTAAAAAAGTCCCATGTTTAGGCCAAAATCCTAAAATTTCTCAATTTAACTGCTTTGTTAAGTCATTCATTTTATGAGGGATCTACTTTTTGCGGAGCACAGGCTACTCGGCCACAAGACAATCCAGATGACCCTAAGATATTCTCACCTTAGTGCCGACCATAAAGCGTCCGCTGTTCATCGACTGGACACCTATATGGACACCAGACAACAAAAAGGGGCTACGACCTTAGCCGTAGCCCCTTGATATTGTTGGTAGCGGGGGCCCGATTCAAGACTTATTTAATAACCGTCCCGTTAGTCGAAAAAGCCGCTTAGACACTCTTCTCAGACCAAAATCCTAAAAAAACTGAATTCAACGACGTTGTTAAGTTATTCATTTTATGGGGAATCTACTTTTTGCGGAGCACAACCCGAACTATGCTAGGCTAACGCCACTCGAACCGCTATTATCGAATTTCGATAAAGACGATTGACCGGCGGCAAGTTGAAACACCGTTTCATACTGACTCCGAATCCCTGGACATCGAATTGCTCGAGACCATCCACCCAAACATGCTTGCGCTCATCGCCGCTTTTTTAGTTGCGATTTCGCGCACGCTTTACCAAAAAGCGCTTGGCCGCATCAACCCAAACGTCATCACCGCCCTGGTGAATGGCGTGTCCGTCCTTTTCGCCGTGGTTTTCTACCAGATGGGCCCCGGGGTGGAGCAATGGCCGATACAGGGGATCCTCTGGTTCGTGGCGAACGGACTCGTCGGTTCCCTGTTTGGCCGATACATGAGTTTCGTCTCCCAACGGATTGTCGGCGTTACCCGAACCTCCATTGTGATGCAATCCATCCTCGTCTGGTCCACGGGCCTTTCTGTCATATTTCTTGGAGAACACCTGACCACCGGCATCATCGCCGGATCGCTTTTGATCATGGTCGGCGGCGCCCTTCTCGTCTGGGAGGGGGAGAAGCTACAAAAAAAAATCCCCCTGACCTATTACATCGTACCCCTTTTAACGGCCCTCACCTTTGCGCTGGCATTTATCGTTCGGCGGTACGGTCTGGCCTGGATCCCATCTTCGCCGCTCGGTATGGGGATATCCACCGGGACCGCCACCTTCCTAATGACGGGCATCCTTTGTTTCACGACGGAAGAAACCGGCAAGCGCTGGAATGGCGGTGGAATATCGATTGCCGTGGTGGGTGGGGTATTTAACGCCGCCGCCGCGCTTTGTTTCTGGGGGGCCGTTCAGATGGGGGAAATCGTCCAGGTCGTTCCCATTAACCGCCTGTCCGTTCTCTTTGTCATCATATTTTCCTGGTTCTTCTTTCGAAAGGAAGAAGCCATCACCTGGAGAGTGGTCACGGGAGGGGTGCTTTCCGTTGTGGGGGCTTATTTAATCGTTATCGGAAAATAAGAGTTTAAAGCAGAGCCGCCTGGCAATATTTCCAGAAAGATCCTGTTGGTCACCTAACAATCCTGCGATTTTTAACTCCCATAACTCGAGCCCTGTTAAATCTAAAAACACCTGATGAAGCTGCTGGGAAGAATCCACCTACCGAGTGGGGTGGGCTTGTTTTTAATTTGACGTGCCCCCCTCATGTCGGTCCATGCTGAATGAGAGGATTCTTGCTTCTTGGACATGCTCTAAAACCCGCTACCAATTTCACCATGAGCCCGGAAACCATTGCCCGTGTTGCATTCCTAACCCGATAATTCAGGTTCTTGTACCCGGCCCGATTCGTGACTTATTTAATAATCGTGCCGCTAGTTGAAGAAGCCGCTTAAAAAAACCCTTTCTTAGGCCAAAACCCTAAAATTTCTCAATTCAACGATGCTGTTAAGTCATTTATTTTATGGGGAATCTACTTTTTTCGGAGCACAGGGAAACTAGTCCAAGGTTCAAATCCCCTTGGGGTCACTAATAGATTTCGAGTTTTGGGTAGAGGCCGATTAATTTAACGGACCAAAGAACCCTTAATATTTGCTTTCTGCTAACGCACTCCTAAGAGGGAGAAGGGCGAAACGTTCACCAGCCGCACTGTGGTCGTCCCGCAATCGCAAGGAGTTCTTTGCCTTCCCTTTTCCAGCTCATCCATGATCGAAGGGCCGCTTCTTTCGGCAGTCTCGCTGTTCAATCGATCCAGTTGACCTTCGATCTCAGCCCTTTCACGTTGAAGTTCAAACAAACGTTCTTCGTTTTCCCTAATTGTCGATTCTGATGTTTCGATATGTCCTTTGAGTTCGTTCACGCGGTCTCGATATTTCTGAATATCCTCTTCCGACAAATCAGGACTGTCTCTTAAGTTTCTCACACGATCAAGATTGCGCCGTAGCCTAGGGAGGTTTTCTCTGGTAAGGCCCAAATTATATTTACTATAATTAATCCCTCCACCTATGACCCTAAGCCTTTCTTGCAACTTCCTTTTTTCTGCTTCCCGTTGCCTCCTCCTCGTTTCCAGTTCTTCCGCTTCTTTATCGGAAGGAAGTTGGTCCAAGATCGACGCCCTCTGCCGCGTGGCGCAGGGGCAGTCCTCG
>JABJAL010000048.1 GCA_018669005.1 Nitrospinaceae bacterium | reverse complement strand
GAAAGAGCGCCTTGCGAATACGTGAGCCAGCGGCCTTATCTTTCACCGAATCTGACAGGCGCCCCAAAACCTCGGCGGCCTCAGGAGTCGCCTCGGCGGCAAGCGCATCGATAATCGATGGCGGCGGCGCGGCTCCGGCCTCGGCAAATGCCCCCGCCAGCGCTAACACGGCCCCGGCGTTCCCACTTGAGAGCGCCCCTTCGAGAGCGATGACCTGCAATGATGCGGGAAGCGAGGCCAGCCGCTCACGAATCGAGCCCGCCGCCTCAGGAGAGAGCGCGCCGCCTTGGGCAAGCGCCTCGGCCACCCCTTGCGCCTGTGCAACAGCCTCGCCATCGAGTTCGGGCGGAATCTCTACGCCAGGATCGAGCGCCGCTATCGTCTCCCGCAAGATGACCAAATCCTCGGGCGCCCACCTCAGCGAGAGGCCCCGCTCAAGCAGGCCCTCTGCCGCAGAGGAATCGCCCACCGCGCTGAAGGAGCGAAGAATCGCCGCCCGCGACTCTGGCTGTGAAGCGCTCAGGTGCTCAAACATACCGGCGAGCCCCACCTCACCCATTTCCTTGATTTCATCGATCAGCGGAGCCGGCGCCATCGCGCCCGGCGGCGCAGGCTCGGTAAACGAAGCCTCAAGCCCGCCGGCAATTGCCCTGGCATGCTTTAGTTCCTGGGGTGAAAACGTTTTTTTCGCAGATTGTTTCTTCGCTTTTTTCGCCACAATTACCTCTTTCGAATTTCCATGAGTAAAATGGCGTGTATCATCCGTTGACGGCAAGCGACCTGTCAAGACACCGTTTTAGGCTAATCCCGTCCTGATAGCATGAGATCAAGGAGCCCCATTCACGCCATGGCCACACGGACGCCGCCCCTGGAAATCCACTACCGCACCCTGACCCACCGCTGGGGCAAGGCCGCCCTCGCCGGGGATGATCGCGGCCTCATCGCCTTGGCCCTTGTAGGTGGTCGAACCGGGCTATTAAAGCTTCTGGCCACCCACAAAATCCCCTGCCGAAAACTCATAAAGACAATTGAACAACATCCCCATCTCGGCCCCGCCGCCTCCTGGCTCGATGCACTCTTGAACAAGGGGCGCTATCATGCCCCCGCAATCCAGATAGCCTCGCCCTCCGGCACACTCTTCCAGATGAAAATCTGGCGGGCCGTATTGAAAATCCCGCCTGGGGAGACACGCACCTACGCCCAGATCGCACGCACAATTGGCCACCCCCGTGCCGCGCGCGCCGCCGGGGCGGCAAACGCACGAAATCCCCTGCCGCTCTTTATCCCGTGTCACCGCCTCGTGGGTTCGGATGGTGGGTTGAAGAATTACGCGGGTGGTATCGCGATGAAACGATGGCTTCTTGAAATCGAAAAGCCATTGTAATTTTTTCAACTATCGCAACGGAGAATTTTTATTAATGACAGCACAATTGTGGATAGAAACCGCCTTCAGTCACACGGAAGTCCCCTTGCGTCTCACAGACATTAAAAAAGCGCGCGGGGCGGAATCACAAAACATCGTTTGCTGCGTGATCGACGTGCTAAGGGCAACCTCGACCATCGCCGCCGTGATGGGAAACGGGTGCGCGGGTTTTTATCCTTGCGCCTCGCCCGAGTCCGCAAGAGAGCTTGCCGCCAAATTCAGAGAGGAGCTTGGTCACGATGCCGTCCTCCTGGGCGGGGAGAAAGACGCGAAACCCATCGAGGGCTTTGATGGTGGAAACTCTCCAAGAGAGTGGACACGCGATCTTGTGGGCGGGCGCCGCCTTGTCTACTCAAGCACGAACGGCACCCGCACCCTGGACGCCGTGAAAAAATGCGGCACGGTCGTCACCGCCGCCTTTGCCAACCTCACAGCCGTGGCAAGCCGCATGGCTGAGGAAATCCAAACAATATCCGCCCCCGCCGTGCTGATTGCCTGCTCGGGAAGAGAAGGAGGCTACACCGAGGAGGACACTGTTGTGGCGGGCGAGCTGATAGGCAAGCTCTCCTCGCTTATTGGTGAGACCGAGCTATCCGACACATCCCTCGCCGCGTGCCTTATTGCAAAGGACGCCGACCCCGATGCCGCCGCCATGCTTAGAAACTGCCGCTGGGGGCGCTACCTCGCCAGCCTGGGGCTTGGGGAGGACATCGAATATTGCGGGAAACGGGATTGGACCGAGATCGTGCCCGAGATGAAGGATGGGGTGATATCGCCGGGCTAGTTCTCTTCTTCTTTTAGCACCCGCTCAATCTCGTCTGCCCCTCCCCGGTATCTCACTGGGTTTCAATTACAGAAAATCGTACTTCCCCTTCTCTCCCAGGGCCGGACCTGGCAAGGATGATAACGCTTCGCCCGCCTTTACGAGAACTTTAAAAAATCCATACGTTTTCTTTGTTCTATCCATAAATTCATTTCCTACATTGAAGCCTCCAAATTCTTCACAACAACACAGGAGGCTTCTATGGGATGAAAAAATAATTGCAAGACAGATTGTATTCCCACGTTAATCGACAGTGCCCATAGCACGAGTACAAGAACCTTCGCCCTTAATTTCAAGGAGAGAACGATGAGAAAAATCAAGAACTGGCTGCTCTTTTCGATGATAGCTCTTGGCTTCATGACAGTGGCGATCCCCCAAGCCGAAGCCGGTGGAAGGGGCGATGGCCCGATCATTTATGTGCGGAGCCAGGGACTGTTTTTTGATTCCATCATTGCCGCCAACAATCTTCCTGACAATGGTCCGTTCCAAAAGCTTGAGATGGGTCCTAATGGCCTTGAAACAGATTTCGGGCCCGGAGACGAGGGTTTCGCCGGTGGAAGATGGTGGTTGGACCTAAACGGAAACGGAGAAATGGACGACGATGATAAATATTTTGGCTGCCCCTTGCTCGGGCCGGGCCGCGAAACACGCTAAATTCCCGTTCGGAAGCAACATTCGATAGATAAGAGCGTTATAAAAAACACCCCGCCTACATATTCGGCGGGGTGTTTCATTTTAGGCTATCACCCGATTGGCCAGCCCATGGAAATCAATCGCGGCATAGACATTTCGGTATTATGCAAGTTTGATAAATAGGAAATTTGAATTTGCGCTAATCATCTTCCTTTTCCACAAGCGCCCGCTCAATCTCGTCCGCCATATCCCCGGCTTCCTCGCCCGGTATCAGGTGCAGGAAAAACTCCCTGTTTCCCTTCGCGCCCCGGATGGGGCTGGCGCAGGCGGCGGCGGGGCCAAAATTATTTTCTTCAGCCCACCCCCAGAGAGATTCAAGAACGGCGCGGTGAACGGCGGGGTCTTTGACGATGCCGCCTTTTCCAACCTGGCCCTTTCCCACCTCGAATTGCGGCTTGGCGAGGATAAGCATTTCGAATGATTTCGCCATGAGGGGGCGAATCGCAGGCAGTACTTTTGTTACGGAGATAAACGAGAGATCGGCGGTGGCAAGCGTGGGGGCCTGTTTACCTGCGGCGGCGGTAAAATCATTTTTCGTGAGGTTGCGGGCGTTCACCCCCTCTAAGACCGCCACCCTGTCATCGTCCCGGAGCTTCCAGTCGAGCTGGCCCTTTCCAACATCCACGCAAACAACCCGCCGCGCGCCGCGCTGGAGCATTACATCGGTGAACCCGCCGGTGGATGAGCCCACATCTATGCAAATCCGCCCCTCAGGGGAGAGTTCAAAGGTATCTAAGGCATGGGCAAGCTTGAGGCCGCCCCGGCTGACGTAGGGGCAAGGATCTTCTTTTACGGCGATTTTAGCATCCGGGGGATAGGCGGTTCCGGCTTTATCGGCGCGCTGGCCCTTCACCGTAACGAGGCCTGCAAGGATGAGGCTTTGCGCCCGCTCGCGGCTCGGGGCGAGGCCCTGCTCGACTAATAGGCGGTCGAGGCGCTCTCTCTTAGGCATGCCCAGTGAGCGAGGAAGCTTCCCGGGCCCGGCCCTCGATGAGATCGCGGGCCGCCTGGGTAATGTCTCCAGGGGTGAGGCCGCAGTCCTCGCGCTGAATCTGGGGCGAGCCGTGCTCGATAAAACGGTCGGGGAGCCCGAGCCGGGTCACAGCGACATCGCGAACACCTTTTTCGGCGAGCAATTCAACAACCGCAGAGCCCATGCCGCCGACACGAGTTCCCTCCTCTATCGTGACGATGTGCTTGCACCCTTTGGCGAGTGCGAGGATTTTCTCCTCATCGAGAGGCTTGACGAACCGGAGGTTTAACACGGCAGCCTGTATCTTAAGCTCCTCAAGCTGCGCCGCCGATTCCATGGAGAGCCCCACCATGGGCCCAAGTGCGATGATCGCCACATCGTCCCCCTCGCGGAGAAGTTCGGCCTCGCCAATCGACAGGGGCTTAATTTCATCGTCCATTTCGACGCCCTCGCCAGAGCCTCTCGGGAAGCGGACGGCGGCGGGCCCCTGATACTCAATCGCGGTCAGGGTCATGCGCTGGAGTTCGTTTTCATCTTTGGGCGACATGACAATCATATTGGGCAGGCAACGCAGATAGGCAATGTCAAAGGCGCCCTGGTGCGTGGGGCCGTCATCGCCCACAAGGCCTGCGCGGTCGAGCGCGAAAGTAACGGGCACGTTCGTCAGGCACACATCATGGATAATTTGATCGTAGGCCCGCTGGAGGAACGTTGAGTAAATGGCCGCAACGGGCTTCATCCCCTGGAGCGCGAGCCCGGCCGCGAAGGTTACGGCGTGCTGCTCGCACATGCCCACATCGAAGCAGCGATCCGGAAACTCTTCTTGGTAGTTCACGAGCGCCGTGCCCTCTAACATGGCCGCCGAAATGGCCACCACCTTTTCATCCTTGCGGCTCAGCTTGGCCATGGTCTCCGTGAAAACCTTGGCGTAGGCAGGGGGGCCGGGGGCTTTTTTCTTGAACTCGCCCGTCTCGGGATCAAATTTCGTCACACCGTGGTAAGTGATGGGCTCTTTTTCGCTGTAGGGATAGCCGTAGCCTTTTTGGGTGACAACGTGGACAAGATTCGGGCCCTTCATCTTCATTATATTGCGAAGGGTCGGGATGAGCAGGTCCAAGCGATGGCCGTCCACCGGTCCTATATAGCGAAAGCCCAGCTCTTCAAAAAGCATCCCCGGCACAATAAAATTCTTCACCGAATCCTCGACCCTGTCCATGAGCGCCACCGCCGTATCGCCCAGGGGCAGATGGGAGAGGATCTTTTGCACATCATCGCGCACCTTGCGGGCCCGATTGGCCCACTCGCCGGTCATAATCCGCGAGAGGTAGGAGCACATTGCACCCACGTTTTTCGAGATGCCCATTTTGTTGTCGTTCAGGATGACTGTGACATCGCGTTTCATGTGGCCGGCGTTATTGAGCCCTTCCATCGCCATGCCCGCAGTGAGGCTGCCATCACCGATGACGGCAACGACATTATAGTCCTCGCCCTGGAGATCACGAGCGGTGGCCATGCCAAGCGCGGCGGAAATCGAAGTGCCCCCGTGGGCAACATTGAGCGCGTCATACTCGCTCTCGCGCCTATCGGGAAAACCAGCGATACCGCCCCACTGGCGGAGCGTGCCAAATTTGTCGCGGCGGCCTGTGAGGATTTTATGTGCATAGGCCTGATGGCCCACGTCGAAAATAATTTTGTCGCGGGGCGTGTCAAAGAGATAGTGCAGCGCAACAACGAGCTCGGCCGCTCCCATCGAGGCGCCCAAATGCCCCCCCGTCTCGGAGGTCACCTGCACAATCATGTCGCGGATCTCACTGACGACCTGCGGCAGCTCTTCCTCGCTTATTTTTTTCAGATCATCCGGACTATCAATCCGGTCAAGAAGCTCGCCCATGTTCTCTTTTTCCGCCTACTTTTCGTCATGCCCCTTAAAATCCGGGTAACCGACAGTTTTTTTAGGGTATCTCTTTTAGCCTGCTTAACTGCTAACAAACGATATGCTAGAGGATGATCAAAATCTCCGCAATACGATAAAGCGCGCCAGCGCAGCAAGCGCCGGGGCCCCGTCCGGGAAGGCAACAAGCGCCTCAAGGGCCTCGTCCACCACCTGCCGGGCCATTTCTTTTGATGCCTCAAGACCATGAAGGGCCGGGTAGGTGGCCTTGTCCTGGGCGGCGTCGCCTCCCGTTGCTTTTCCCATCAATTCAGCATCGCCCTCGACATCGAGGATATCGTCCACAATTTGAAAGGCGAGACCCGCTCGCTCGCCGTAGCGGCTGAGCGCAGCCATCTCGTCATCTCCCCCGCCGCCGAGCAGGCCGCCCATGTAAACAGACGCCCGTATCATCGCCCCCGTTTTTCGACGATGGATCTCCACGAGCTCGGCGGGCTCATTCACCCGCCCCCCGGCACGGATATCTAGAAGCTG
>JABJAL010000047.1 GCA_018669005.1 Nitrospinaceae bacterium | reverse complement strand
TTTTGTCGCCGAAATGGAAATGGTACTTGCCGAGAAACCTTCTTACAGGGATTTGATCTATTACCTCTACAGGGGCGTTCATGTGGGCCGCCATGTCCTGTCTTGGATGTCGCGTGTCCTGCACCAGGGAACGGTTGCTCTTGAAAGAAAGCCGGAAATGGAAATGTTTCAACGGCTTTTCCCTGAGGCATTGAGGAACGTCCATGCCGCGGAAGCTTTATACGACAAATACCGACCCTCCGCAGTGATGTTCAACGAACATGGTTACACTCCTTTTGGTGAATTTTTCGACGTTTCGCATCTGCGGCAGCAAAATACAATTCTCTGGTGTGCTTCACACCGAGATGACTCTCGAATGTACAAACGCTATACGACCGATACATGCGGCGTTCATCCAAGTTCGCTGTCGGAGGGGTCCTGGGAGAGTTTGAAAAGTCATTCCTTAAATGAGGAAAGTAAAACTAAGCTGCTCCTGGAGCACAAGGAGCATTACTGTAACGCCACTTGGTTTAATTTTCAGCGAATTCAGCACGATAAAATTATCAAAACAAAAAAAGAAATTGTGTCGCAGCTTGGGTTAAACCCTGAAAAAAAGAATGCGTTCATTTTCGCGCATATTTTATGGGACGCTACTTTTTTCTATGGCGAAAGCCTTTTTGATGATTACGCAAAATGGCTGGTGGAAACCGTCAAGGCGGCGTGTAATAACGATACGGTCAATTGGGTGGTTAAGCTTCATCCGGTGAACGTCTGGAGGCGGGAGGCCGACGGTTATACCGGCGAGTACGCGGAAAATATTGTTCTTAGGGATGAAATTTATGAGTTGCCAGCACATGTGAAAATACTTCCCGCCGACACCGATATTAATACGTTCTCTCTTTTTGATGCGGCGGACTTCTGTATTACGGTTCGCGGAACAATAGGTATAGAAATGGCGCTATATGGTGTTCCCGTGTTTACCGCGGGGACCAGTCATTATTCAGAACGGGAATTTACAATTGATTCATCAACCCAGGAAGAATATCTAGACAGACTCTCTAAGATTCAAGAATATCCTCCTATGGATGCTGTAGCAATAGAGCTGGCACAGAAATACGCATATGGTCTTTTCCTTCTTAGGCCTTTTCCTTTCACCTCATTCAATATGAGATATTCAGCGGAACCTGGTATTTTCCATCCCTTGAACGGAAAACCTGAATTTCATGTCGCTTCACGAACCCAACTCGATTCGGCTACGGATCTTAATCGTCTGGCAGATTGGGTCTTAGAGTCTGATGAGCTTGATCTGTTAAGCCGTTGATGGGTTTATTGGACGTGAAATCCTGATTGATTATGATTTGGCATTAATTATTAAGAGTACGTGAAGAATGTTGGGTAGAAGCTGGAAAAAAAATTGAATGGACGCCGGATAAGGTTGAGCGCTCTGGGGATTCTATAGTGGTAGTCCATATTTCGATAATAATTATTTTGGCATGCATTCCGGCAGATCTGTTGTTTAATTCGATCAAAGAAAATATCACTAGACGATAAGAAAGTTCTTGATTATGGATATGGCTGAGGCCTTATGCTGCGTCATTTAATTGAGAGTGGTATCACTTGTTAGGGACTGGAATTTTCGCCATCACTCGCTGGGGATGCCGCAATTCATATCGGAGAGCATCCAAAATCTCTCGGTGTGGTGAGCGTTCAGGAGGATCTAAAAAAGATAACGATAATTCGTTTGATGTCGTTTTTCTGGTTGAAGTGATTGAAAATTTATTCGAAGAGCAAATCGATTCTACTCTTAAGGATAGATGTTGAATTTTAATGCCCGGTGGTTATCTATTGATAACGAATCCAAACGAGGAGGATTTGGACGCCAGCATGAAAATATGTCCCGAATGCAAGTGTATGTTTCACCGTTGGGAGCATATGAGAAGTTTCTCAGCGCCTAGTCTTTCCTCTCTTGTTGTTGAACCGGGGTTCGCTATTGATGTTTGTCAGGGTTTGAAATTTAAACACTCTGGAAGGCGAGCTGCCAGCTTGGTGGAATGGCTTCAGGATGTCTATCGAAATATTTGTCAACTGCCTTCCAATAGCCTGCATCAAATTTGTATGTGATACAAAGCTTGAAATCCATATGACATACACTTGGGTCGGTTCTGGCCGTAAAGTGTGGTCCTTTTACGTCTCTTCACTAACTTGTAGATCCGGTCGTTAATATGTCGGCGAATTTATCCTATCATTTGACTGAATCGGCATACGGAATAGTCAAACGGTTTTCTGTATTTCGGGAATGGATCGATAATTTTAAAATAAAATCCGGAAAAAATGATATCCGGGTGCTCGATTACGGATGTGGCACCGGCGCTCATTTAACCATCCCGCTGGGAGAGGTTGCTGATAGTTATTTGGGTGTTGATTTACATGAACCCTCAATCCAGGTTGCGCAATCAACGAATCAGTTGCCAAATGTGAAATTCTCCACCATGCCACTGTCACGATTTGTGGACGGCGGAGAGAAGTACGAAGCCGTCATATGCTCCGAGGTTTTGGAGCATTCCGAGAATCCGGGAGAAATATTAGAGAATCTGTATCAATTGTTACTTCCCGGCGGCATTGCCCTGATCAGTGTCCCTAATGGATATGGAAATTTTGAAAAGCTTCGTAGTTTTGAAAACTTCCTCAATAAAATAGGTATTGGGACGGTTATTCATTTTCTGAGAAGGGTTGTTCGACATCTCAAACAAGGTTTAAAGGTAAGCCAAAATCAAGAAAATGGTATTGTCGCGCCTGTTAATCGCGATTTTGGCGGAAGTTTTAATTTGGATGATGGGCACGTCCAATTTTTTCGGCTAAACGAAATTCGGGCCCTCTTTGTTGCTGCCGGATATGAAGAGCTTGAATGTAGGGGAAGGACAATTCTCTGCGGTCCCTATGTGGACGAATTGTTTTATTATAATCCTTTTCGGAATCTAATCTACCAAGTTAATAACCGCCTGGCTGATATTTTGCCACACACTATGGCGGCAGACTGGATGTTTCTTTTGAGAAGACCGAATTAAAAAATACAGGGTAGGATGATCGTCGATGATTTAGGATCGAAGATCGAAAAGGAGAGCGCAATAGATGGAGATAGAAAAAGCACGAGTGTTGGTAACCGGAGGCTCCGGTTTTCTTGGGCAACATTTGGTACGAAAAATTAGTGACTGTGGTTGTAAGGATATCATTATTCCGAGGAAAGCTCGGTATGACCTTACTCGGGAAGAGGCTGTCGAAAGGCTTCTCAAAGAAACTGAGCCGAAAATGGTTATACATCTGGCGGCAGTTGTGGGTGGAATTGGCGCAAACAAGGAAAATCCCGGTCGATTCACGTATGAAAATTTAATGATGGGCGCGATGCTGATGGAGTATTCGCGGCAGGCCGGGGTAGAAAAATTCGTGGGCGTGGGCACGATTTGTGAATACCCTAAATTCACGCCGGTCCCATTTCGGGAAGAAGATCTTTGGAATGGGTATCCTGAAGAGACGAATGCACCGTATGGGCTTGCGAAAAAAATGCTTCTCGTTCAGGGGCAAGCTTATCGTCAGCAGTACGGATTTAATTCCGTCCACCTGATGCCGGTGAATTTGTATGGACCTGGAGATAATTTTGACCCCGAGTCTTCCCATGTAATTCCGGCGCTTATTCGAAAATGCTTGGAAGCGAACGAACGGGGGGAAAGTGGAATCGTGTGCTGGGGAGATGGCTCGCCAACACGTGAATTTATTTATGTGGAAGATTGTGCTGATGCGATTTTGATGGCTGCAAGAGCTTATGACGGATCTGAGCCAGTAAACATAGGCTCAGGATTTGAAATTTCTATCAAAGATCTCGTTGAGTTGATAGCGCATATTTGTGAATTTCGGGGCGATATTGTTTGGGACGTTTCGAAGCCGAACGGGCAACCACGGAGGCGTCTGGATACCAGCCGAGCTTTGGAGGAGTTCAAGTTTCAGGCGAAAACAGATTTCCGCGAAGGCCTTGAACGAACAGTCAAGTGGTATAAGACCCAACAGGTTTAATATATGGAATCTAAATCTTTTCCGTCGGTTCTCGTTATCAGCCCTAACTCCTTTAATCCCTATTTCGGTGGCGGCGTCACGCTGACGAATCTGTATAAAGGGTGGCCTAAGGATAAAATCGCGATCCTTCATTCGGACACCATTCCTTCGGATCATTCTGTTTGTGAAAACGAATACCGATTGGCCAGTGCAGAGTTAGAGTGGAAGTGGCCTGTATCGATGCTCAAACGGTGGCAGAATAGTCGTAAACAGGGGCGAGATGAGCAATCCACTTCCTCTGGCGAAATTGAGCAAGTCGTAGTGGGGCCTTCCCGAATTGAGAAAATTCAACGGTTTCTTATTGGCGACGGTTTATTTCACAAGGCGAAAATTTCATCTCGTCTTGAACAATGGGTCCTGAATTTTAAGCCGCAACTTGTATACAGCCTTCTAGGATCCATTCCTTTTATTCGTCTAACTAAAGGGGTTGCAGCGTTGGCTGGAGCGCCGATTACCATACATATGATGGATGACTGGATGGAGACATCCTATCGGCGGGGGGTAATCGCTCCTTACTTTAGAAGGCAGATTCTCAGTGAAGGGCAAGATATCGTCTCCCTGGCTTCGCTTCGGATGGCCATTTCGCCGAGTATGGCAGAGGCCTATGGCAAAAGGTGGGGCCACCCATTCGTGGATTTTATGAACACCATCGATGTTGCTAGCTGGGAGAGAGATTCCAGGAAAAAATGGGACAAGGCAGCCCCTTTTCGCGTGGTTTATTCCGGGGCGATTATAGCGAATTCGGCCCTTGAAGGGATTCGAGATGTCTGCCGCGCTGTTGCGGAACTTCATGCCTCGGGTATGAAAATTGAGATGGCACTGTGCTGTCCGGACAGTTTCAAGAATCGTTATGCGAGCGAGTTGGAAAATCATCCAAGTGTTAAATTTCACCCGCCTCCGGAGCATGAAACAGTGGCGTCTTTGTTTGCCGGAGCGGATCTTCTTGTCTTGCCCGTGAATTTTGACGATGAAAGCATTCGCTATATTCGCTATTCGATGCCGACGAAGGTACCGGCCTATATGTGTTCTGGCACACCGGTGCTGGTTTACGGCCCGGGGGAGGTTGCTTCGGTGCAATATGCCGAACGAGAGGGCTGGGGATATGTCGTTTCCGAGCAAGGTGTCGATAAACTGGTTGATGCGATCAAGGTGCTTGCAGCGGACGATGAACTGAGGAAGCGGTTGGCTCTACGTGCAAAAGAAGTGGCCTTAAAAAATCACGATGCGGGACATGTACGCGCCGCTTTCAGGCGAGAGCTCGCCGCCGCTGCGGGGATGTGAAAGACCATCATGAACGATGAGAAAGTCCCAGTACAAACCGCGAGCGAACCTGCGACGCTGAGCGAAATCCAGAACTTCTGGGAAAAAAATCCTGTTGCATCCGCTGGTATATCTCATGAGCCGGGGACGGAGGAATTCTATCTGGCCTTCGAGGAGGCACGGGAAGAAGTCGAGCCCACCTGGTTGCGAGATAAGGTATATGGATTTTCCGAATATTCGAGCAAGCGTGTTCTCGATATCGGGTGCGGCAATGGGTATGTGTTGAGTAAATATGCTCGGGGCGGTGCCGATGTATGGGGCATCGACCTGACGCGAAAATCTGTAGAGCTCAGCCGTAGACGCTTTTCATTAGAGAAATTAGATGGCCATTTTCTGGTCGGAAATGCCGAGAAGCTTCCCTATCCTGACGGGCATTTCGATCTTGTTACATCAATGGGTGTTCTCCATCATGTCCCGTCGTTTGAAAAAGCGGTGAGCGAAATACGGCGGGTGCTTCGACCCG
>JABJAL010000046.1 GCA_018669005.1 Nitrospinaceae bacterium | reverse complement strand
TTTGGATTTATTTTCTTTATGGTTGCCGTCCGGCACGCCGGGCAAAGCGAAGGGTGACTCTTTTCATCGGGGACAATCGGCCATCGTCATCACAATTTCGACATAATTCTGGCCATCAAAATCTTTTAAACTAAATATTTCAAGGTTTGGGCGAGATTTTCCATAGACGCTCGGCATTGCCGTGTGCGACGGCATTGGCCACATTTTCCGGTAGATCTGATAGGGCGCTTCGCCAAATATTGATCTGGGACATATACATATCGGTGACCCAATGCTTCTCACCCCAGACGTTATCTAGGGCGAATATGAAGCGGTCGGGATGTTCAAGAATGAGCTTTCGCCAAGGGGGAGCAAATTTTTTCTCCTCGAACAAATCGACCCATGGCTTAATACCCTTGGCTGCGGCAACGGCGAATGGATTAGCGTGCGCGGCCAGAAAATAAATATTTTTATGGGCTTTGATTAATTTTTGGACTTCGGCGTGTTCAAGTTGGCCCATGTGAATCAGGGAAAAAGGATGATCTGGATTTGCATCGAGCATCCCTTTTAAGTCATCCATAAAGTTTTTGAACGAAGAACCTGGGAGACTGCCAAATTCGATATGAACAACAAACGGCCATTCATTGGCCAGAGCGCCCTTCAGCGCGGCCCGCACCCTTTTGTCATTGGCGCGCACAATAATCGAGGGGCATTTATCGTTTGGACAACCGTCATGCCACATCAAAACTTCAGCCATTGCCCTAAATCTACCGGATTTTAACTGATTCCTGAGAGCTCTATAATATTTTTTATGACGAGATTCTAACGGTTGAGCATAACCCCATTTTTTGGTTGTAACTGAAGGAATGATTCTCTCAGGGTAGGCACTATTGAATTTAATGACATCCTTAGGACTTCTGCCTTGCCGGGCGGCTAGAATAGTCCGATAAACGCCGCCTTGATCCATTAATTTAATGACCGTTTTTTGATCGACACCATCATCCATCTGGCTATGTGCATCAACGAAGTACAATTCTGCGGCTATCGTGACGGGGGGCTGCGCAAGAACAAATAGAAATATGAGTAGGGGGAAAACTTTCAACTTAAGTATGATTTTCTGCATTTCAAAATCTCCCTTTAGTTTGAAAGAAATAACACCTACTTTAACTCTGTGACATATTTCGCCAACCGATCCAGCGTTTCGCCCTTAATAAATGGAAACGCCGGCATTTTCTGACTTCCTTTATAAATTTGTAATCTAACGTAGGCCATTGGTAGGCCACGGCCCTTGAGCGGCGGGGTGAGACTTTTCACACCTTCGCCGTTTTTGCCGTGGCACTGGGAACACGCCTGCTGGAACAAAATAGGGGATGTTAATTTTGCCAAGCCCTCAGGAGAGGTGGTCATCCCACCCTGGCGAAAAATATAAAGAGTGATCAAAAGCGCAATTGCGCCCAGGCTAAATAGTGCCATAAGAATTTTATTCATTCGGGTCGGCTTCCTGATTATTGGGCTTCATCGCCAAGTGGAAGAGGGCGATGGAGGAAAGGCTTGGCATTTTCTCCCGAGTAATCTGAAACGACATGGCCATCGCCTATAAGCTGATATTTGTAGATGGTCAGACCTTCGAGACCCACCGGACCACGCGCATGGATTTTATCGGTGGCAATTCCCACCTCGGCGCCCAGTCCGAAACGGTATCCATCGGCAAAGCGCGTCGATGCGTTCCACATGACACTCGCTGCATCTACGCGATCAAGAAACAACCGGGCAATCCCCTCGTCTTTGGTTACAATAGCTTCGGTATGGCGCGAACCATAATTATTTATATGGGCTATGGCGTCCTCTGGACCCGCCACCACACGGATCGAAAGTATCAGATCGAGATATTCGCTTTTCCAGTCCAACTCCTTGGCCACAACGGCTTCGGGCAGTATCTTCCGCGTCAGCTCGCAGCCCCGGACTTCCACTCCCCTCGCCATTAGGGCCTCAGCTACCCGGGGCAGAAAATCCAGCGCAACGTCCCGATGAACAAGCATCGTCTCGATAGCATTACATACAGCAACATATTGTGTTTTTGAATCCACGGCCAGGTTAATCGCCATTTCGATATCGGCTGCTTTGTCCACATAAATGTGACAAATACCGTCGGCATGCCCGAGAACAGGTATACGAGAATGCTCCTTGATGTGTGCCACAAATTCATTGCTGCCACGAGGGATAATCAGATCGATTGAGTCATCACGAGACAAAAGAGCGGCAATATCTTCACGTGCCTCGACCTGCTGAATCGCATCTGCGGGAATATTTCCCGCTTTCGAAATTGCCTGGCGCAGGACTTCGGTTAGCTTCCTATTGCTATGGATTGCCTCCCGACCACCCTTCAAGATAGCCACGTTTCCAGACTTAACACAAAGCGACGCTATTTGAACCAAAGCATCGGGTCGAGATTCAAAAATTGCGGCGATCACACCAAGCGGGCAACCCACCCTGACAAGACGAAGCCCATCATCCAAAAGCGTAGCGTAGCTAATGCTTCCCAAGGGGTCGGAAAGAGCAGCAACAGCTCGGATACCTCGCGCCATCTCGCCAATTTTAGCCTCGTTAAGTGCCAAGCGTTTAAATACTGATTGGGACATTTCCCCAGAGGCAAGGGCCGCTTCAGCTGCCTTAAGATCGGCGGCGTTGGCTTCCAAAATTTTGGCCGACTTGGCCTCAATCGCAAATGCCATGGCCTCAAGAGCATCATTTCGCTCTTTTAATGACATGGGGGCCAGCACAAGCGCCGCATGACGAGCCCCCGAGCAAATTGCTTCTATATCGGCCATTTAAATATATCTCCCAGGTACGCGTCCAGATTGTTTCGTAATTTTTTAAATCCGGTCTCAAACAAGGTTTAAATTATAGGGGCTGTGACCCGAGCCCCGCAATTCTCATTTTTTTAAATCGCCCCGCCAGTCCCGCCATCGCATTTCTAAATATTCGACAATTCGGGAAGGCACATTGAGCCCACCAGCTCGCTCGAACCCCTCAAATCCAGGAGCAGCGTTAACTTCAAGCACCTTGAGTCCTTCATCTGCCTCGAGCAAATCAACTCCGGCGATATCTAATCCACACACAGCCGCTGCGTTTTCAGCCAGGCTCGCCTCCTCCTTCGTCAGACGGGCACGGCGGGTTGATCCCCCTCGGTGGAGATTAGAGCGGAACTCCTCTTTCGAGGCTCGCCGGCGAACTGCGCCAATCGCCATTCCCCCGACTACAATAATTCGCAAATCCGACCCTTTTGCAGAATCAATAAATTCCTGAACGATGACATCTCGCTCAAGAGCCCACATTGTATCTGCAATGGACTGCGCCTCCTTACAGCTATCGGCAAACATGACACCGCGCCCCTGTGTGCTGCGAGGTAATTTCATCACTACAGGCGGTCCTCCCACAGCTTTAAAAGCGCGAATCAGATAATCCGGATCAGGTGCGAACGCAGTACGTGGCGCAGGCAGTCCGGCTCGGGCCAATAATTGTGCCGTGCGGAGTTTATCTCGGGAATTTTCAAGTGCATCAGCAGAATTGATTACAAGATTTCCGGCCATCACAAAATGATGGACAAGGGCGAGGGAATGATCAGAAATTCCAGCGCCGAGGCGGGCCATGAAAACATCCCCACCCGAGAAAGGCCTACCCTTAAAGTCGAGAGAGAGCACATCGCCGTCAATCTTAAGAAGAAACCGATAAGGATCGAGTATCCGAACCCGATGACGTCGTCGACGCGCCTCCTCTGCGATGCGGCGAACCCCATGCAAGGATTCATCCCGACATAAAATAATTAGTCGCAATTTAAATTCCCTTCAAATTCGATATGATTCCATCATAACAATCAAAAGAAATATTAAACACAGCGAGCAAAGCGATATAAGATTAAGAATATCCCGAATTAACAGCACAAACCCTTAAAATTCAAACCAGATACGATTATTATTTCGTTTTCTCCTTGCAGATATTCTATTAAATAAAAAAAGCGGCCTCAGAATGAGGCCGCTTAACCACTTTATCTCTATTATTGTCAGGCCGCTGCTTTAACTTTCTTTTTGTTGCCCTGAACCGTGATAACAGCAGCTTCGAGTTGACGAGACAATCGGGGCGCATATTTACTCAAACCGGCGTGGCGCTCAAACCAACTGCTTCCACTTTCACCGATAATTAGAAGTTCAGAATTATTCTTATGAGCTGATTTAACGATAACCTGAACGGGATCGCCAAAAACAACCGAAGTACTTACCTCAAGGCCTACAGCCTCAAGCCTTTCTTTAAACGGCTGAAGATAGGCCATTCCCGACTGCTTTCGAATTTCAGCATACTGATCAGCATAGATGGTGTAACCCTCCAGCTGTCGGGCCTGATAGGGCGAACTATCGACCAGAATCAAATGTACAGACTTCCAGGCAGAGGACAATTCAAGGGCCTCTTCTACTGCCAACTCTGCGCTCTCAGAACCATCCAATGGTATCAGAACTTTTGATTGCATCTCTTTCTCCTTTAGTTGACTCCCGATTTATGAACAGAGTCAAATTTTCAGAACAACCTAATTTTCAAATCAGAGGTACAAGACCACTCCAATCCGAGTGCCGCCTTACCTCAATCAACCTTTGGGGCTCATCATCCACCTCATAGGCAACAAAAAACTCCATTGTAAAAATTGAAACAAATACAATCAGACCCAAAAATTCCATGAGTCATACCTCCATCAAGTCTTAAGCGGCTCGGTGATAGTTAAAGTCTTCCTCATAAAGAGCATTTACACGACGAGTTTCAGCGTGTGCCGCCTCAATCCCATCAAGAACATAATCTCCACGCGAGGCAGACATCACAGCAACTGAAGTTACGGGCGAGCGATGCCTCGCCGCTCCCGCCTCTCGTGCCATCATTGCCAAAAGGGCCGCCCACACCGCTATTGGAGCGAGCATCGCCATAATAAAAAATTCTAAATACGACATAGTTCAATCTCCTCCTTGCCAGTTCGGTATCTTTCTAGAGCTCTTATCCGTTTCATCTGGGCTAGCGAATATCTCGATCCGGCGCTAACATATCCCCAAAACGGATTTGGGAGCTAATTGTTACTCAACCCCCTAAATTGCAACTTGGGTGCCAAATACACGTTCGGATATATGTCTTTATTATTCAATTATTTACACGGTTTGTGGCGAGAGTTTCCAGGCTGAACCGCCAGGAGATATTACGACATATCGTCATTTCGCGACATTTGCGTTTTCTATGCTCTTCGTAAAACGCACTCTTCTGTGACTCATCAAGACCAGGGGCGCTATACATCTGGGCGCCACCCAATCCGCAGAAGCGGAATGCACACAATTCCCTCATCCACCACACAGGCAGTAGCTGAGCACTCCAGACCGCCTCAATCGTCTGGGTTAGTAACCCGGGTCACTGCCAGAGCGACGAGCCTGGGGTTAAATTTCTATTGCGTTGGAAAATATTATTTCTATTTGGAGGGAAAATACGATGAAGTTAGCAAAGTCCTCACGGCCATACCTGACAACCCAAAAACGAAAATGGCTATTCGGCTTCAGTATATTTCAAAAAAAATCTGACTTGGCTCAAAAAATCAGAAAAACGAATCAAGACAGACTAGAGGCCATCGCCATGGCAAACGACCCTGAAATTGTAAAAGCGTTCAGTGCCACTCTTGAAGCGGAGGAAAATATCTCTATGAACAAATTTGAAAACGGACCTAAATTTCCAAACTTTAAAAAAGCATCATGAGCAACTAGCCAGCCACATCTTCCACAACGCCGTAGCTTTTCTGAGGCTTTATCCCCAATTTTTTCATCCTGCTTTGAAGCGTTGTTGGTTTCATGTCCAGTATCTTTGCCGCCCCCTTTTCACCCGAGACAACTCCGCCCGTTCGTTCAAGTACTTTTAAAATATAACTTCGCTCATGCCCTTCCATCGTGGAAAATTCCTCAGTATCGGGGCGGGCTGCCTGAGGATCTCCCAATAATTGTTTATTAAAACGCAAGGTATCTCCCGAACCCAGGACCAACCCGCGCTCCACAACATTTTCCAGCTCACGCACATTTCCCGGCCAATCGTAGCGCATCAGCCGCTCCATTGCCCTCGGATCTATTCTCTTGATGAGCCGGTTCATTCCGGGCCCATATTTTCGAACAAAATGCTCAACCAAATCTAGGATATCTTCTTTTCTCTCCCTCAGCGGAGGCACCCGGATTGGTATAACGTTAAGGCGGAAAAACAAATCTTGCCGGAATCGACCGTTCTCAACCTCCGCCTCCAAATCACGGTTCGTAGCAGTAACGATCCGGGTATCGGCCTGAATAGTCCGCGTCCCCCCTACACGCTCAAATTCACGCTCCTGCATCACCCGGAGCACCTTAACTTGAGCCTCCATCGGTAACTCGCCAATTTCGTCAAGAAAAATAGTGCCCTGGTGGGCCAGCTCGAACCGACCGATCTTCCTTTCCACCGCACCAGTGAAAGACCCCTTTTCGTGGCCAAACAACTCACTTAGCAAAAGCGTGTCCTGAAGCGCCGCGCAATTTACTTTCACCATCAACTTTTCGCGCCGCGCACTCAAATTATGTATGGCATGAGCCACTAGTTCTTTTCCCGTTCCTGTCTCGCCCAGAATAAGCACCGTCACTTCGGTCTGGGCCACCCGCCGTATCATATCCTTAAGATCGGCCATCCCCCGGCTTGAGCCCACAAAATCTGTCTCCGAGAAAAACTTCAACTCGCTCCGAAGCAAAAGAGCCTCTTTATGAAGATTTTCCTGGCTGGCCTGAAGCGTGGCATACGCCCGGGCGTTCGCCACAGCCGTAGCAATGTGCGGCGCAACATCGGAGAGAAATTGAGCCATCTCCTCGGTAAAACAATTAGGCTCAAAACTCGCCACCGCGAGTTCTCCAAACACCTCATCCTCGATAATAAGAGGAACGCGCACACCACTCCGAATGCCGCGCTGGAAAACAATTTCATCCTCGGCAAACGGGCGCTCCCGAAGAAGATCCTGATAAATTACATAAGGCACCTCAGATCGATGCTCGATAAACCAGCCGAGCGTTCCGCCCTCAAGGGGGATATCTTTGTCCGGAAGATCCACCCCCTCCTCTCCGCCCGAGGTGATATTGGCCCAGGTGTAGCTTTTTTCATCAGAGTTAATTAAGAGCAGGGCAACGTGGTCGAGAGGTAAAATAGCCTTTAGCTCGGTTGCAACACGACCGAGCACCACGTCAAGATCGAGACTTGAGTTCAACACCCTGTCGATGCGCAGGATGCCCTGATAACGCTCCTCGGTGGTAAGATTCCGAATCGGCAACGGTGGACCCCTTCCTTGTTAGTGGTCCCCTATCTTACCAAGGAGAATTAATCCTTAACAACATGACCGGACACGCGATATGAAAGAGCCGAAACAACTATCCCTTTATATCCATATCCCTTTCTGCATCCATAAATGCGGGTATTGCGACTTCAATTCATACGCAGTGGACAAACTGCTAAACATGGGACACGTGGACGAGAATTGGGCCACCACCTATGGGACATCGCTTATCCGGGAGATCGAGTGCAGAGCAGAGCGTCTAGGCCTAGCTGGCACCGCCGTCGATACGGTCTTTTTCGGCGGCGGCACCCCATCGCTTTTTCCTGAACCTGAAACCATCCGCATACTTGAAACAATTCAAGACACATTCAAACTCTCCCCCGAGGCCGAAATCACCCTAGAGGCGAATCCTGGTGCGGCGGAGTGCGAGCGCTTCGAGGCCCTCCGAGGAGCAGGGTTCAATCGCATCAGCATTGGGATGCAGTCATTCAACGATGAAATACTCAGTCGCCTTGAGCGCGTCCACACGGGAAATGAGGCCCGCGAGGCTTTCCATTCGACTCGCCGTGCCGGATTTTCAAATGTCTCTCTCGATCTGATGTTCGGAACACCGTTTCAATCTCTTGCCCAGGCCACCGCAGATGTCGAGAGCGCCCTGGCCCTCGGCCCGGAACACATCTCCGCCTACGAACTCACCATCGAGCCAGGCACCAACTTCGGGGCGCTTCACGGCAGGGGAGAGCTCGCCGGCCTTCCCGACGAGGACACCGCACTCGAAATGTGGGAGATGCGGGACCGCCTGCTGTCGGCAGCGGGGTACGAGCGCTACGAGATTAGCAATTTCGCCCGCAAGGGCTTTAGATGCAGGCATAACCTTAACTACTGGCTCAGGGGAGACTATCTCGGCTTGGGTGCAGGTGCACACTCACTCATCGCTGGAAAACGCATCTGGAACATCGCCCGACCCGATCACTACATCGAATCCAAAGACGATCCGGAGGTGGGCGGAGAAGATGTCACAGATCCGAATAAAGCCATCGGCGAGGCGCTCATGCTCGGTCTTCGGCTAAAGGAGGGAGTTTCACTAGGCGACATCGCCTCTAGATGCGGCGCAGATCCTGAAGAGAAATTCGGTGAAGTGTTCACGGAATTAATCGACAAAAAACTTCTTGAGCATGATAATCGAACAATTCGCCTCACCCCGCGTGGCACGCTACTCGCCAATCAGGTGCTGGCAAGATTCATCTAAGCCCTATTTGGCTAAACCTCACTCAATTTCATCCAACAACGCCATGATAGATGTCGCCTCGTCCGGCGAGGCGGCAACGGTGCGCTGCCCGGTAATGTGCACAAGGCCAGGTGGTGCCCCGCGAGGGCGCTTCACTTTCTGGAAGGGAACGCATGCCACATTCACCCGTCCTCCCCCGCGACCTTTACTATGGTACGCGGCAAGAGAGGCCGCCTGAAGAACAGCCTCCTCAGGTGCTACATTCTCGGCCCGACCCACTAAAGTACGAAGAATGACATGGCTCCCGGGAACACCTTGGGCATGGAACCATAAATCTCCCTCGTGCCCGACTTCACGCATGAGCGCGTCGTTTCCCATCGCATTTTTGCCCACATAAATTTGCCAACCATCGGTAGCATCAAACCGCCGCCAGCGCCGACCTTTAGATTTTTCCCCTGCACGGCGGCCCACGACAGTAGACCCTTCTCCTTCCCTGCGAGAACGCTTTTCCTGGAAACCGCCTGCCAGCAGCGCAGCTCGCGCTGTTTCCAAATCGCCTGGCGAGCTAGCTTCCTCCAATTCGAATGAAAGCCCGTCCAGAAAAACCGCTTTTTCCCGAACAGCCGCACCGCGCTGCTCGGCTACCACGGCCCGGCGGCGCAATTTCTTATAGCGCCTGAAAAATCTTTGGGCATTTTCCGAAACCGTGTACTTGGGATCGAGCGCAATTTCAATTTTCCTGCCCCCAATTTCCGAAAAGAACGCCGACGCTTTCTCAGGAACGCTTCCCAAATTCTCAAGCAAGAGTTCTCCCTTTAGACGCTCTTCATCAGCGCCCCGACTCTCGACCAGATCCCGTTCAATTGCCGCGAGGGTTTTTTTTAATCGGCTGGAATGACGGCCGATTTTTCGTCCAAGGGCGTCACGTTCAACGGCAAATACATCCGGCGAAACTCTTTTTGTAAAGAAATACTTGGCAGCCTCATTCATCGTTTCAAAAGAAAGGGATCTCTCGGAAGGCGTTTCACGAGGGATAAAAGCAACTAGCGTTTTCGGAGAACCATTTTCGTTTAAAATAACTGTAGGATGAGGCTTGCCATCCCACAACTCTTTCATCAGCCCGTAAAATTCGCACCATAGCATTTGCCCATCTCCACCTTGCCAGCGTGCCGCTATCTCCGAGGCCACCTCGGGACCAACGCTTGCAAAAGATCGAACCAACCAGCGATTCATACCGCGTCCGTCATCCGCCCGGATACCCGCATCATTGAAAAGACCCAGGAATACGCTTTCGTTCAAATCTTCAAACCGCAATTTGTCCTGCTCGGAGGGAAGCCCATAGGCCGCATCCCGGACAATGGGCCGACTTGGATTCTGCTCTGCGGATATTCGGCGAATAGCATCGAGAGTTAACCCTGTACCTGCATCCACGAGGACAATATTACTCCAGCGACCCATTACTTCGGCCATCAGCGCATACCAGGCTTGCTTGTTGCTCCTGTCAGTTTTCTCAACCGTAATCTGAACCGCCCGCTCGCGCTCGCCTGTGGCGATTCGCGATATCCTCGCGCCAACAAGAAAATTTCGGAGAACGCGGCAAAAATCAGCCGGAACGGCAGGAGCCTGTGGATTCTCATCTGTAAGATGTATCCGGGAATGCGTAGGATCTGCACTCAAGACAAGGCGATGAGTCTGCCGACGGGTGCTCTCGCACGTTAAAAACAGCGTACGCCTATCAGGCTGAATGATTCTCTTTATCCGGGCACCTTCAAGTTCCTCGTTAATTTCATGAGAAATCGCCCGTAAAACAAAAATATCCATCACTAACTCCTGGAATTCTTTACTATCGAATTCCGTTGAAAGCCATTAACGGCCATTTATCGCGATTCTCATGGCCAAATATTTCGTATAACTTCCGACGGAATTGACATAGGACCGCCGGAAACCTATTGTAAACACGGTTGATATCGAATTTAAAGGGGAAGTTGAGCTATGATTTTCAGTATGACTGGCTATGGCGCAGGTGAGGCCCCCTTCCGGGACGCCGTATTTTCGGTCGAATCTCGATCCGTCAATCATCGCTACCTTGAGTCCTCCGTTCGTGGCCCGCGCTGGACCCTGTCTCTCGAAAACGAAGTGAGAGAGGCAGTCAAAAAACGCTTTGCTCGCGGTCGTTTCGACATTTTCATCCATTACAAAGAATCAAACAATAACGCTCAGATAATTGACATCAACGCAGCAAAAAACTTTGTCACCTCCCTCGAAAGCCTACGAGACGAATTGGGAATCAAAGGGGAAGTGGACCTGGCGCTTCTCACCAGCTTCAAGGACTCTCTAAAGAGCGCGGACACCGCTTTTGCCGCAGATGAAATACGCGAGCCGCTGATGAGCGCCCTTGATTCCGCTCTTTCGAACCTGGCCGACATGAGAGGGCGCGAAGGAGAGGCGCTTGAGCGTGACATTCTCAACCACCTCGATGATGTCGAGCGTCTCGCCGGTGAAGTCAAAATACACCTCCCCGATGCACAGAAAGCCCTTACCGAGCGCTTGCGGGATCGCGTCATCAAGCTTGCCGAGGGCGTTGAGATGAACGAGGGCCGCATCGAGCAGGAATTGATATTCGCAGCCGAGCGCGGGGATATCAACGAGGAGTTAAGCCGCCTCGCCAGCCACATCTCACAGTTTCGCTCCCTCGTTAAGCAGGGAGAACCCTTAGGTCGAAAACTAGACTTTCTGATTCAAGAGATGAACCGCGAGTCGAACACCATTGCCTCAAAATCAGTGGACCTAACACTCACACAAAAATCAGTTGACCTCAAAAGCGCCCTCGAAAAGATCCGCGAACAGGTGCAGAACGCGGAGTGATCATGCGGCAAGGCCATCTTTTTGTATTATCCGCGCCCTCGGGTGCCGGAAAATCAACACTAATCGACAGAGCCATTTTGGAAATTCCCAATACCTGGCACTCCATCAGTGCAACCACGCGCGCACCCCGAGACTATGAAGAAGAAGGTCGCCATTATTTCTTCCTCTCTCATGAAGAATTCGAAAAAGCCCTCGGCGAAGATCATTTCCTTGAATCAGCCACCGTACACGGTGAATTTTACGGCACCCCAAGCGCAAGCGTAGACGCGCGGATGGCGGATGGCGACGACGTCATTATGGATTTGGACGTTCAGGGCGCGCTACAGGTAAAGCAACGTCGCCCCGAAATCGTGATGATTTTCATCATGCCACCATCTATCGAAGAGCTTAGAAAGCGAATCGAGGGCCGTCAGACTGAAACCGAGGAATCTATCCAGCGACGACTTTCCATAGCCGAAAAAGAGATGGGCCATCGGGATGAATACGACCACATTATCGTTAACGATGTCATTGATGTCGCTTACGCGGAATTGGCAAAAATTATCGAAACCTATCGCCTGGGCAAAGAGGAGACGGGCCCTTGAGCGAAGACCATCATCCCGCTCCACTGGCGGGTAAATTCGTCGTTCTTGCCGTTACAGGGGGAATCGCCTCCTACAAGTCCATTGACCTGGCGCGCCAACTAACCCTTGAGGGTGCCGAGGTGCAGTGCGTCCTCACTCGGAACGCCCTGTCTTTCGTGCAACCGCTGCCTTTCCAAGTGCTCACCGGTAGAGCGCCCATCGACAAAATGTTTCCCATCCAAGGCGGTCGCCATCCGGGAGACATGCCGCATATCTCTCTTACCGATCTTGCGGACCAAATCGTTCTCGCGCCTGCCACCGCCAACGCCATATCAAAATTCGCGCGCGGATACGGCGATGACTTTCTCTCAACCCTTCTGCTCTCAGCCCGTGCGCCGGTCATCATCGCTCCCGCAATGAATCCCCGCATGTGGAACAGCCCCGCCGTAATTGACAATATTCGGCTCCTCCGATCTCGGGGCCACATCGTAATTGAGCCCGGTGTAGGCCGAATGGCCCGCCCCGAGGAAGGCGAGGGACGGGGCCGTATGCCCGAGCCCGCCGACGTATTGGCTGAAATTCACCGGGTTCTACTACCCCGGCCTGATCTCGCTGGCCGCCGCCTGGTTGTCTCGGCTGGCCCGACCCGCGAGCGGTGGGACGCCGTACGCTATCTTTCAAATCGCTCCAGCGGAAAAATGGGCTTTGCCATCGCCCGGACCGCTCTGGCCAGAGGGGCCGAGGTCACACTCGTGAGCGGGCCGGTTTCCTTGCCCGATCCGCCCGGCGTGAAAGTCATACGGATTGAATCTGCCCAAGAGATGCACACCGCAATACTAGAAGCCTGGCAGGGAGCCGACGCCGCCATCATGGCAGCCGCCGTGGCGGACTACCGACCCGCACGGACAACCGATGACAAAATAAAAAAAGAAGAAGGCGGGGCCACCCTCCATCTTGAGCGCACCACCGATATTCTCGCCGAAATGGGTGCCTCGAAGGGCAATCGCATCCTCGTTGGCTTTGCGGCGGAAACAGGTGACCTCAAAGCGAATGCCCTGCGGAAACTTCAGGACAAAAAGCTGGATTTCATCGTTGCGAACCACGTATCAGGCGAAGATGATGCTATGGGTGCGGACGCGAGCCGGGCCATTATCTTTAATCCCTCTGGGGGCGGGGAAGAGCTCCCCTTTCAGGAAAAAGGATTACTCGCCGGAAAAATTCTAGACAAACTTTCCAGAATATGGGATAAAAATACATAATCTTACTTCTGACCTGGAACCATTAGTCAGCGCCCGTTCCAGGAAACACAATGAACACCCCTGACAATGCACCACAGACGCTCCTTGAGCATCTAAACATCCTCCGTGACGCCGGAGTGCGCTATGTTGCGCTCGACGACGAAACCACTCATTCGGAAACCTCATACGGGCAGGGAGAGTTCGACGGCACCATCGCCGAGCCGGGGCCACCTGTTGCCGCAATAAGAACTTCCGCTACACACTCTGCAATCCAACGCACCTCGGACGAAGCTACACCGCCCGTCCCGCGTAAGGATGTTCTGTCGGCCCCGGCACTCTCCCTGCCCGACCAGGAGGCTACATTGCCACCCAAGAAAGATTTCGCCAACAAAGACACCCCGCCTATGCCCTTCGACCCCGATGAGAAAATGACTCTCGATACGCTCTCTGAGGCGATTGCAGGCTGCACCCGCTGCCAACTCGGCCACGATCGAACGAATCTTGTCTTCGGCGTCGGCAACCCCAACGCCGATCTCGTTTTCGTCGGCGAAGCACCAGGCCGGGACGAGGACAAACAAGGTATTCCCTTCGTCGGGCGGGCGGGGCAGATGCTCACCCGAATGATCGAAAACGTCATCGAAATTCCGCGAAGCGATGTCTACATCTGCAACGTCCTCAAATGCAGGCCACCAAAAAACCGCAACCCCGAGCCCGGCGAGATCGACTGCTGCGAGCCCTACCTCCACAAACAGCTAGAAATCATCAATCCCAAGATTATCGTCGCCCTCGGCAAGTTCGCCGCCCAGTTTCTCTTCGACACCGATACCCCGATAGGCAAGCTACGCGGCAAATTTGGCCGCTACCGGGGCATCACCACCCTGGCCACCTACCACCCGGCCTATCTGCTACGAAACTCAAGCCAAAAGCGCGTCGTCATGGATGATCTCCTCAAGATGAAGGCCGTCCTCGATGGTGCCGAGCCCGAGATGGAGATACCCGACTGACCGCAACATGCCGCTCTCTGAGCCCTCCGGCTCTAAGTATTTGATATTCATACGATAACCCCCCTCACAAAACTATCGCCATTTTCTGCCGGGGACCCTATATTTCAGATCATACGAGCCGCCATTTTCAACCCCATGGCCGGCAGGAGGCCGATGACCCCGATGTAAATCGCTCATAGGAGGAACCCCGCCATGCCCCCCAACAAAAGATGCCCCTACAGACTCATATCAAAAGCCGGGGAAGTCCTCTGCTTCGACCCCTGACTCGCCGAACTCATCAGACCCCCCATCCAGGTCATTGACGAATGGTGTACGCGCCAGGCTTTCCGCACCTGCCCCGGCTATCGCAACTACCAGCACAACACCCTCGCCTGGGAGCGAAAATACTTCATGCTCAATTAGGGCCCCAAAAAGAGCCCAATTCACCCACTGCCGGGCGAATTTGCGGCCCCGAAAGCGTCACAAACCAGTTAATAGCACCATAAACCACCTATTTCCCACCAAAACCCGCCGCAATAAATCCCTTGACTCCGCGCCCCTATTCGCTACCATATATTCATCAGACCTCGCCGTGCCGGGACACCTACCCGATGCGAAAACTTGAAAAAAGGAGACAACCCATGAAACATATTCTTCTCGCCGCCCTGGCCGTTCTCGTCTTTGCCGCCCCTGCCTTTGCTGGCGGTGATGGCTTATGCGACTACTCGGCAAAACTCAAAGTCACGGATAAAGGCAAGGCCAAGATCAAGCTTCAAGAAACTGTCACGAAAGAGACCAAGGACAAGAAAATCATTGCCTCCTCCACCATGAAATAAACCAACGCACGCACACAATAAAAGCCGCATCAGGATTTTTTCCTCGTGCGGCTTTTTTGCATTTGGGGTTTAAACAACAAGACGGCACCCTCTGATTCCCTTCGTTTTTTAAACTTCCCCGCAGCCCAAAAAACGCTATAATCTAATTATTACCTCGAACAAAACGACCCACCTTCACCCGGAGGCGGGTGCGGGGCGCATCCCAGGGTTCCACTGGAGATTCGGGCCATGGTTGATGAAAACGAAGCTGCTTTGCTCGACGACGGATACGGCGAAAATTACCGGGAACCAACCGATGAAGAAATGAAAATTCTCTTGGCCCATCACCAATGGGCCGAATCCAAGGCAAAAGAAGGCGGAGAGGAACAAGGCGAGCGAGCCGACCTCAGCGGTGCCGACCTTCGAGGACTTGATTTCGATAGTCCCAGCCTTCGTGGAGACAATTTCGAGAGCCTGAACCTCGCGGAAATCGTCCTGGCGGACGCCGATCTGAGTGGCGCTTTTCTCGGTGGGGTCAACCTCCGGCACAGCTATCTTCAAAACACGAATTTCGAGAACGCCAATTTTCACGTCCGAAAAAGTTTATTAGGCACCAAAGGCTATAATCCCGAAGACCACATCGGAAAAACCATTCTCCAGGGAGCCCTTCTCTGGCGAACGAATTTCCGAAATGCCAACCTCACCGGCGTGGCGCTCCAGAAAGCAGAAATTTTCGAGGCTAATCTTGAAGGCGCCAATTTGTCCTCGGCGTTTCTTCAGGGAGCCGATCTGCGGGATTCAAACCTTGAGGGCGCATCTCTTCGAAAAGTAAAAGCGGGACAGGGGACGGGGCCTGCGGAGCTTACCAACCTACACCGTGCGAATCTAAAATCCGCCGACCTCAGCGATGCCAGCCTCTCCCAAGCCGATCTGGGTGAGGCGAATCTCGAAGGGGCGGACCTATCCCGGGCCGATCTTCAACATGCCAATTTGCTCGGTGCTGGGCTTCTAAGTTCCAACCTACAGAACGCCGACCTCACCGGGGCCGAGGGCGTACTCGCAGATCAGTTCGCGCAATGCAACGTCTCGGGCGCGAAGCTGCCCGGGGAAATAAACAACTTCGAGGACAGCCTCGAAACCCTCAAGGAAACCTCGATGAGCGCGAAGAAGATTTTCCTGACAATGCTCCTGGCCTGCGTCTACTCGCTCCTGACGATATTCAGCACCGGGGACGAAAAGCTCATCACGAATTCATCCTCCTCCCCGCTCCCCATCATCCAGGTCGGGGTTCCCATCGCGGATTTTTACTTCGTCGCCCCGATGATCCTTCTCGTCATCTTTTTCTATTTTCATCTGTATCTACAGAAAATGTGGCACCACCTCGCGAAACTCCCCGCCGTGTTCCCGGACGGCACCCCGCTCGACGATAAGGCCTATCCCTGGCTGCTCACCCAGCGGGTGCGGGCCCACTTTCCGATACTGCAAAAAAGCGGCCGCCCTCCGCTGTCCCACCTCCAGGGCTTTATATCCATCCTGCTCGCCTGGTGGGCCGTCCCCGTAACGGTCGCCGTTTTCTGGCTCTGGTATTTGAGAACGCACGATCCGGTGTACATCGCGTTTCACATTTCTTTCTTAACCATCGCCGTCATCTCCGCCGCACATTTCCAGCGGCTGGCGAGAAATACGCTCCGCCACGAGCCCATCCGGTACGTGAAAGATTGGAAAAAACTTGAAACTTACAAAAATATCCTGGACAGAGTGCACAGGCTTTTTGCCGGGGCAGTGGCGGTGGCGGTCCTCGCGTTGTTCGTTTCCGACAGGGCGATCACCCAAAGTCCGGATGCTTTAATTCCGCTTGCCCTGAAAATAATAGGCGGCCGGGCACATCTGAAACTGACTGACAAGGACGTTTCCACCAAACCCCCGAACTGGGCGCGGGACCGGGCGCTTGCGGCCATCGCCGAAAGATCAACCACCAAAAAATCAAACGAACGCAAGACGAATAAAAATAAATTCGAGCTGATTTCGGGCGCTCAACTCCGTGGCGAGGATTTATCGCACTCCTCGGCGTCCGGTGCATATCTTGTGAAAGCAAATTTACTTGACGCAAAACTCCAAAACTCCAATCTTAGAAGTACCAATCTCAGGTGGGCCGATCTTGAAGGGGCTAATCTCATGAAGGCCAATCTCAGGGAGGCCAATCTCAGGGGGGCCAATCTCAGGAAGACCATTCTCAGGGGGGCCGATCTCATGAAGGCCGATCTCAGGGGAGTAGACCTCCGAAAAACAAAAAAACTTACCCAAAAACAGATTGACTACGCCTGTGTGGACAAAAGCACGAAGCTCCCGCCGCATATCAAAAGACTAAACACCTACCCCGGATGTAAATTTTGGAAGGATAAATAGTAGTGTTTTCGCCGATTTACCCCGCTTTCCCGCCCTCATCCGCCGTGCGATGATGGACACATCGAAACCCCTTCATGACTGAAAAAACCTCCAGGAGAAGAACCCCCATGGAATACCGCACGCTGGGAAAGACCGGCCTTAAAGTCTCGGAGATTGGCTTCGGGACGGGGGGCATCAGCGAGCTGATGGTGGGGGACGACCATGCGGGGCAGTTGCGGGCTGTGAGAGACGCGGCCCTTGCGGGCGTCACCTATTTCGACACGGCATCGGGCTACGGCAAAGGAAAATCCGAGGCCAATCTGGGCCGCGCCTTAAAGGCGGCAGGCGGCGAGCCTGTTCTCGCCACCAAGATTCGCCTCGGGCCCGATGAGCTTGAAGATCCGCGCGGGGCCACCATCGCCTCGGTCGAGGCGAGCTTAGAGCGGCTCGGGCGCGAGTCGGTGGACGTGATTCAGATTCACAACTACATCGCCCCGGACAGAGAATGGCCGGTGGGCATTACTGCGCTCGATGTGGAGGACGTCCTCGGCGCGGGGGGCGTTATCGAGGGCTTTAAAGAGCTAAGAGACCGGGGGAAGGTAAGTTTTTTCGGCTTCACCGGCATCGGCGATCCCGCCTCATTAATCGCGCTGGCCGAATGCGGCGAGTTCCACACCGTGCAGGCATACTTTAACCTACTCAACCCGAGTGCCGGGCACCGGGCGCCCGATGATTTTAGTGCAATCGACTACCGCCAGCTTATCGACCGCGCGACTGAAGCCGGCCTCGGGGTGCTGGTGATTCGCGTCCTGGCGCTCGGGGCGCTCACCGCCGATCCAGGGCTGCTCGGCTTTTTGGAGAACACGCCGCCCCTTCTCTCGGTGGGCTCTGAGTTCGACAAGGACGCCCGCCGGGCCGGGGCTTTGGCTTGGCTCACTCAAAAGGACATGACTATCGCCCAGGCGGCCATCCGTTTTGCCCTGATGAAAGAGGGGGTCTCATCGGTGCTGGTGGGTTTTTCAAACGCCGAGCAACTGGAAGAGGCCGCCACTTGCTCCGGCGCTGGCGGCCTTGATAATGAAACGATGGAAAGGCTCCAGGCCATCTGGGAAAATAATTTTTCCTGAAGACCTTCACCGGGCGATGAGGCCCTGTATCATACGTTTGATGGAAAAATTCTCTTTCCGTGAGACTCCCCCATGCTCGCGTATCCTCCCATTTTCTTTCGCATTTTTCTTTCCGTATTGATCGCCGCGTGTATTTTCCTCACGGTGCCTGCCGCCGTAGCCGCCGACAGGGCCGGGGCCGGATTCAAAACCGGGCAGAAAATCGACCCCGCCCAGCGCAATTTCAAGGGCGCTCGCTTAAAGGCGGCAGATCTGAGCGGGAAAAATTTAACTGGAGCCGATTTTCGAGAAGCCGACCTTCGCACCGCCGATTTGAGCGGAGCTAATTTAAAAGGCGCAGATTTTCGGGGGGCCAATCTTTTCTGGGCGAACTTGCGAAACACTAACCTTAATAACGCCGATTTAAGAGGGGCAAGCCTCAGGCGGGTTCACCTTGGCGGGGCAAGCCTTAAGGGTGCGCGCCTTGAAAGGGTCGATCTCAGGGAAGCCGGATTCGGTTTGGCTAATTTCAAAAATGCCAACCTCACGCGATCGGATCTGCGAGACGCTTATATTGAGGACACGAACTTCTCCGGGGCCCGGCTCGTAGAGGCTAGCCTCCGTGGGGCCTTCTTTATTGGGTCCAAATTCGCAGGGGCCGACATGAAAAATGCCGATCTCACCGGAGCCATTTTAAAAGAAACTGACCTTCGAGGAGCCAAGAACCTCGACCAGACCCAAATTGACGCCGCCTGCCCCGGCGAGGGAACAAAACTTCCCCGGCACATCGAGCGGCGCGAGTATTATCCTGCGTGTGAGAGTTGGAAGTAATCGAAAGCTGAAAAAAATTAAATTCTACTCCGCAGGATCTCGGGGCTTTTTGGCTCTACGACCGGGCATGGCCGGGTCCGTGGGGCGCATGTCTTTAGTGGGTGGCTCCTCGGGAACGCCCATTGTGCGCCCCATGCGCTCGGCGAGAATATCCTCGCGGTTGCTCATCCGCCGGGCAATCTCGACCTCAAAGCCCCTATCTCCTGGGCGGTAGAAACGCTCGCCCCGCAAGCCATCGGGCAAGCCCTCCATCTCGACAACAGCGTCATCAAACTGGTGGGCATGTTGATAGCCCTTTCCGTAGTCAAGCTCTTTCATCAAGTTCGTTGGCGCATTTCGCAAATGTTTGGGCACGGATTCGGCCGGATGCTCGTCGATGGCGCGCTTAACTCTGCCATAGGCACGATAGACGGCATCGCTCTTGGGCGCAGCGGCGAGGTAGACGGTGAGCTCGGCTATGGCGAGTTTACCCTCGGGCAGACCGATAAAATGAAACGCCTGCTGGGCGGCCATGGCGAGGGTGAGCGCCTGGGGATCGGCAAGCCCCACATCCTCGGTGGCAAAGCGAACCAGCCGCCTGAGGATGTACATCGGGTCCTCGCCCGCCTCAAGCATCCGGCCCAGCCAGTAAAGCGCGGCGTCGGGGTCCGAGCTTCGAAGCGTTTTATGAAGGGCGCTAATGATGTTGTAGTGCTCCTCGCCGGTTTTGTCGTAGAGAAGGGTGCGCCGCTGGGCGGCCTCGGCCACCTCTGCCTCGCCGATGGTGGGAGCGCTGTCCGTGCCGCCAGAGATGGCGGATTCATCAAGCGCAATGGCAGCGGCAAGCTCTAGTATATTGAGCGCCGATCGGGCATCACCACTAGAGAGCGAGGCGATGCGGCGCAGAGCATCGTCCTCTATGCGGAGACCGGCAGAGCCCAGCCCGCGCTCTGTGTCACCCAGCGCAGCTTCCATCAACGAGAGAATTGCCGCCTCATCCAGGGCCTCTAAAACAAAAACGCGCGAGCGCGAAAGGAGGGCCGCGATAAGCTCGAACGAGGGGTTCTCGGTCGTTGCGCCGATAAGAATGACGGTGCCGTCTTCCACCGCCGGGAGAAGGCCGTCCTGCTGGGCCTTGTTGAAACGATGTATCTCGTCAATAAACAAAATCGTGCGCATTCCCCGGCGACGCATGGCGCGGGCCTCATCGAGACTGCCCCGAAGCTCCTTTACCCCATGAAGGACGGCAGAGAGGGTGATGAAGTGCGCGCCGGTGCGAGTGGCAATGATGCGCGCAAGGGTGGTCTTGCCGGTGCCGGGCGGGCCCCAGAAAATAATCGAGCGCACCTCGTCTCGCTCGATGGCGCGGCGAAGAACTTTGCCCGGGCCAAGAAGATGAGGCTGACCCACCACTTCATCAATAGTGCGCGGGCGCATGCGGTCGGCCAGGGGAGCGGATTTGTCTGCAGGCTTAGGGCTGATTGGCCGACTACCAGATGAGTCCGCCTTGCCTGCACCCTCATCCGCCGAGCCAAAAAGATCCATTTCCATGAGACATCTCCTTAGTCGAGCCAGATACGAAAACAAGAGAACAAGCGAGCTTATCCGACCCCGCCTTGACGCAGCTACCGGCTCAGGTTATCAGGAAGCGTCTTTCCTCACCAATTCCTTTGACTCTTATTCGGAGACCCATCAGATGGAAAAAAAGGTGATACACACCGACAAGGCCTCATCGGGCAAGGTGCCTCTTTCTCAGGCCATCGTAGCCGGAGGCTGGCTCTTTTGCTCGGGACAGCTTCCCATGGACCCGGCGACAGGCGAAATCGTCCCTGGTGGGGTGGCCGAGCAAACCAGACAGGTAATCGAGAACCTCAAAGCCGTCTGTGAGGAGGCGGGAACCTCGCTTGCCAATGCAGTGAAGGTGACTATTTTCATGGCTGATCTTGGCGACCTTAAAGAAATGAACGATGTGTTCGAGTCGTATTTCGGGGTGGTCGATCCGCCCGCCCGGACAACCTTTCAGGCAGGGGGGATCATCGCGGGCGCAAAGCTCGAAATTGAACTCACCGCCTTTATGCCTTAACCAGAGGACCCGGCAACATGAAAAAAATTAAGGTGGGCATCGTAATGGGAAGCGCCTCGGATCTTCCCGCAATGGAGGCGGCGGCCGATGCACTTGAAGAGCTCGGTGTGGGCAGCGAGATGCGGGTGCTCTCGGCCCACAGGACACCCGAGGAGGTTCACGATTATGTGAACGCCGCCCCTGGGCGGGGGATTCGCGTACTCATCGCCGGGGCGGGCATGTCTGCCCATCTTGCCGGGGTGGTCGGCGCTGCCACGGATCTTCCCGTTATCGGGGTGCCGATGGACGCCTCCTCGCTAGGCGGGCTCGACGCCCTTCTCTCGACGGTGCAGATGCCGCCCGGCATTCCGGTGGCCACGATGGGTATTGGCAAGGCCGGGGCACGAAACGCCGGTCTCTTTGCGGCGAGAATCCTCGCGCTAGAGGACGAGGCCCTGGCCAAGCGCTACCGCAAGCTCGTCGAGGGCCAGCGCGCCAAAGTGCTCAAGGCGGATGCCGAGCTCCAGAAAAAACGCGCGGGCAAATCCAAAAAACCCAGCTCCCGGAAGTAATCAAGATGGCGGAAATTATCCCCATCGAAATCGATGCACCACTCGATGCCGCCGTGCGACGCGCCGCCGAGGTGTTGCGCGAAGGAGCGGTCATCGCGCTTCCCACCGATACGCTATGGGGTCTTTGCGCAAAAGCGGGGGATGCCGAGGGGATAGAAAAACTCTACAAAGCCAAAGGCCGGGAGGATGAAAAAGGTGCGCCCGTGATTATCGGCCTAATGAATCAGCTCGCCCTTTTGACAAAACCGCTTCACGAGAAGATACGGGAAAACCTCTATGCCCTATGGCCGGGGCCGTTGACACTCATTTTCGAGGCAGGAGAGGAGGTTCCACCCCTGCTTGCCGAGGGCGGCGGAATTGCAGCTCGCTACCCGGCGCAACCGCTATGCCAAGCGCTTGCTCGCGCGGCTGGCCCTTTTGCAGCAACTAGCGCCAATCCACCCGGCAAGGCGCCCTTTGCGAGCGCCACCGAAATCGCAGCACATTTTGGCGATAAAATCAGTCTGATTCTCGACGGTGGCGCAATAGAGGGCGAGGCACCCTCAACGGTGGTTGATCTTCGAGGCGATGCGCCCGTGTTGATTCGAGAGGGCGCTTTTGATTTCGAGAAAGTCATCCGGGTCTGGGAGGATGACTAAGCGCAGTTAGGCTTACTCAGGCTCTGGGAACTCGATAACCACCACGCCCCCGCCTTCGATGACACACTGACACGACAGGCGATACTCGTCTGGATCCCACCCATAGGCATCCAGGGTGTCACGCTCATCCTCGCTTTGATCTGACAAAATTTCCCCGCCAGAGATGACCATCACCTTGCAGGTTGAGCAGGCGCAATTTCCACCGCAGTCGTTTGCATGTTCGATGTCATTTTCAAGATTCGCTTCCAGTATAGTGGTCCCGACGTCGGCTTCGTGCACCACATCGATATCTTTAATCTGAATCGTTGGCAAGATCTATGCTCCTTTCAAGCGCACCCGGCGTGTGCCTGAATCTAAAAAAACCCGCACCGCAACAAAATCGATAAAAGTCTCTACAGGGTCAATACAGGAAAAAAGGAAATTCGCCAACAGTGGAAGAGGAATTTCTAGTAGTCGTCATCATCCTGGGAACTAGCCGCCCTAGCCGCCTCTTGGCGCTGGCGTTTAAAGCTGTAGGCGACAATCTCTTCGCGATCGTTTTCGTTGATAACCTCAAATGCAATGGCCGTCTCCATAGCTCGTTTGCCCGAGGAAAGGCGAATTGGGCTTGCCTTCACGATTTTCCCAACCGCCACGACAATCACGGGATGTAGCGGCGGAAGCGTTAACGTCAGCTTCGCCAAGGCTCCGCGCTTGACCTTCTGGGCGGTAATCATTCTCATTCCACCAGAGGAAAGATCTACACACATCGCCTTGTTCGCCTTTTTATCATCGCTAGAATCTGTTCCCATCGCTTTGAGCACATCGTCAAGCTTGTCTTCAAGCGACTTAAAGGCACGCATGGTCTGCTGGTACATCATAATCTGCGCCTGGGGAACTCCCATTGCAAGAAACGCATCGGCCCCGCCGATGGCTCCCGCCGGACCGTCAACCCGCTCGGCAGTGCGGGCCTCAAGATACATTGGCCGGAGAATCTCGACTTCCTTATCGGTAATAAGTTCATACTCGATAGGAAACCTTTCGGCTGTCCGGGCGGCGCCTCGCGCTTGCCCGCTGTCAGATCCTATTGAATCAAGATTTTCATTGGCCATTTTTTAATTTCCCGGATAGTTAACGATCAGCCGGTTTGCCGAATCCGCGTCAATTCTCTTTGCCGCCTGTACACGAAAGAGTTTACCTTCTCGAGGTCCTTTTCGTGAATAGCGGAAAATTCACATCCCATTTCATATATACTACTGTCCCCAGGTGGCAACAAGCGTACAATACGGCATAAAGCGTTGAATTTCAATGGGTATGGAATTTCCGTTTTAATTTCGACATTCAGGCATCCCCCAAGGGTGTACACATGATGCGCGGCGAGAAGCAATCCAGCCTCTGAAATATCACGGATATATCCTACTTCTCCTGACATTTCCTCGATTCGGGGCCCCTCTCCCGAATTTTCGATACCAAGGAGATAGTCCAGTTTTTTCTCGATAATATCGAGCCGCTCCAAAATCTCGCCAGCCAATGTCCCAGACTCGGCCTTGAGAGGTGATTGACCCCCTTCCGGCACATCACCCAACCCCTGACGCTCACTCGTCGGAGAAGCTATATAAACTGGGGACATTTGCTCATATTCTTTTTCCGAAATCATCGTAAAACGAACGGGAAAAGACACCGCCACACGGGGCACAGAACGATCAGAGGAAACTTTTTGACCGAAATTGTACGTATCCTCAAAACTTCCGAGGGCATTCGGCTCGGACATACCACGCTCATGATGTTCACCGGAAAAGTTCATACGGGCTCTTAAATTCAACTTTCCTGCCCCTCTCTAGAGATAATAATCTCCACCCTCCGGTTCTTAGCTCTGTTCGCTTTTGTCTGTGCATACAACGGTCGGAACTGGGCATAACCAATTGCCGAGAATCTTCCGGGGTCGACACCCGCCTCCTCTGTCATTACACGGACAACCGCCGCCGCTCTCGCCGCTGAAAGTTCCCAATTCGAAGGGTAGCGCCCGCCCTTCTTGCTCTTGGTGTTGTCGGTATGACCCTCGACAATTATTTTGTAAGGCAGCTTTTTCACCATCAGACCCACTTCGAGAATCAACGGCTTGATGCCCTTGGACACTCTCGCCTGGCCCGCCTTGAAAAGAGCACCCCCTACGATGTTTAAAACGATTCCCTTCTCATTAACCTCGACCTCGACAACATCCTGCATGTTGCCCTCGTTAATGACATCACTGACCTGGCTGCCCAGATTCTCGAATGAAGCCTCGGACTCTTTTTCGGCGACCATCAACGTCTCTGTCGATACGGGTGCCGCGCCCAGGGAGTCGGCGATGGACTTCATCGCCTTATCAAATTTACCGGGATCGGGACTCGATATGCCGATTAGAAGCACGAAAAACGTCAACAAAAGAGCCATCATGTCCCCGAAGGTCATGAGCCATTCTGCTGGCGGATCAATTTTTCTTTCTGGAGGTTGAGCGGTCATGGCTTATCCGCCCTCTGCCTGAGCACCCTTTTCGCGGCGGAGCATGCGCTCGAAATGCTGTATCCGCTGATCGGGCTCAAGATATGCGTTGAGTTTTTGCTCTATTAAACGGGGGTTTCCGCCCTCTTGAATCATCAAAATTCCTTCGATGACAATACGAATCTGCTGGACTTCCTTCTCGGAGCGATTTTCCAGCTTGTCCGCCATGGGGAGAAAAAACAGATTCGAAAAAAGAGCCCCGTAAAAAGTTGTTATAAGAGCGACCGCCATACCCGGGCCAAGATTTTCCGTTCCACCCGAAAGAGAGCGCAACATCGAAACCAGACCGATCAGCGTTCCGATTAGACCAAATGCGGGAGAGTAGCGACCCATGGATTTAAAAATTCTGGCACCCTCATCGTGACGCGAATAAAGACCGTCGAGTTCAGTTTCGAGAACAGCACGCACAATCTCGGGCGGTTGGCCGTCGATGACGAGCTGAAGCCCCATGCGCATGATGCGGTTGTTGACGTTCTTTGCGTCTTCTTGAAGGCTGAGTATCGATTCTTTTCTCGCCTTGTGCGCCAGCCTGACGACCATAGCGATATAGGCACTGGCATCGGAAATTTCCCGGCCAAAAACATTTTTTAGAATTCTGAACACGCCAACCACGCGCTGAAGGGGAAAGGAGATAAGGATAGCCGCAAGCGTGCCCCCGCCAACGATCATGAGCGAACCGGGATCGTAGAAAATGGCGATGCCGCCCTGGGACAAGATCGCATAAAAGAGCAGACCTCCACCCACAAAAATTCCTATTGCAGTGGACACAGCTACCAGTTCTCCCCATTTAAAAACGAATAACAGATTTCAAATTAAAAGCTTAAATCTCTTCCCGCCTCGGGTTCCCGCCTCGGACCGAGAAAGAGCCGGGTCAGCTAATACCCGGGAATGACTCTATTATGACGGGAAATACAGGAATGCTCAATCCCTGAATTCGCTGATTTCATGGGGTTTATGCTCACACACACCCCAAAAGAGCCTTTGTGGGTTCAAAGCAGGCCCGCCACCATGATGAAATCCGCAGGCAAGCCTCTATTTCTCTCCGTAATAATCAACAAAATTCCGCTCGTTCTCGTATAAACGCACTCGGTAGAGAAGAGCGCCCTCGATATGGGCTTTGAGGCGCTCCCAGATTGATATGGCGATATTTTCCGCTGTCGGAATGCGGTTTTCCATGAATTGGGCCGCATCTTCATTCAAATTTTTATGATCAACCTCGTCTATGATTTCTCGGCGCACAGTCGATTTAAGATCTGCAAGGTTGAAAGTCATTCCCGTATCCGGGTCCACAGGGCCACGAAGGGTCACTTCGAGCACATAATTATGTCCATGGTAGTGGGGATTGGCGCACAAACCATAAAGAGCCTGGTTCTTCTCGTCTGAAAATTCGGGGTTATATAAGCGGTGCGCCGCACTAAACTCCTCACGGCGAGTAATCTCCATCATCCCCATATCCCTTCCTCGCAAATCATATAGCGATTATCGAAAACATCGTGCCAGATAAGAATACACGAAGTCTCCTCCAAACGCTCCGCCTGAGAACGAAAAAATTCCGAATCTCCCTGTGCTTGACGATAAACAAAACACTGCCCCCCGGAGAGGGATTGGAAACCAACCACCTATCTCCGGTATAAGGTAAATATACATTTTGTGGTTTTCTCATGAATTGGAAATTTCAATTGAATATTCCCCGGATGCGCCTCAACGATGAACTTGAGTGGACCGCCGCTGCCCGCCACCGCGAGTTGTACCAACAAAGCCTGGTCTCGGCGGAGGAGGCGAGGAGACTCAATCTCCAGTTGTGGAAGGTGCTGCGCGAGAAAATCGAGCCGGGTGGCGCTGTGCTTCCTCATTTTCATGACACCGCCGAAATTATCCACTTCCTCATCGGCAACGTGAATGCGCTCGTCGGCGAGGAGCGTAGAATCTGTGGCCCCGGCGATACGCTCATCGTTCCCGCCGAGACAATCCACGGCGTCTCCAACACAGGAAATGCACCAAGCGAGCAGATAAGTTTTTTCATTCCCGAAAAAAATAAAGAAAATTTTGGGCACACCGATCTTGTGCCCGACATCGAAATTTAACTCGAATAATTTTCGCTACCCACCAACAAGGAGCTACACATGGCAAGCCGCGCAAATATGATGCCCGCCCCCGCCAAGACCACCGGAATGGTCAAGGTTACGAAAGGCATTTACGCCCACATCGGCGGAAACGGAACAACTGATTTCGGCCTCATTCTCACGAACGACAAACCCGTCGTCATCGACAATGACATTCGCGTTCGAAAGCAATTTCTGGCGGGTATGAAAAAAATAACGAAAAAAGACGCCGGGCTGCTCCTCAACACCCATCATAATTTCGACCACACTTCAGACAACGGCTACTACATGGGCAAGGGCGCCGTTTCGTTCGGAGTCGATCTCGCCCGGCAGGAAATGGAGCGCGAATACGCCTCGGGCAACTGGGTCAAACAAATGGCCGGGCGCCAGCCGAGCGTTGATCATCTCATCGGAAAACTCGACATCTCGCCGCCAACGGTCACCTTCGAGGATCAAATCGACATTCGCTACGGCGGGCGGCTGTTCCAGATGATCTATATCGATCACTGTCACACGAAGGGCGACACCGTGGTGTGGATGCCCGAGGAAGGCGTGCTCTTCACGGGCGACCTGACCACCTACCGCACCCACCCGGTGAACCGCCTCGGAAACTTCAACAACTGGCTCCCGGCGCTGGATGTCCTCAAAAAATTCCCGGCGAAATATATCGTTCCCGGCCATGGCCCCTTGCCCCCAAAGGGAAGCAGCATCATCGCCGACAACAAAACCTATCTCTCGCGCTTGAAAAGCCGAACCCAGGCGGCACTTAAAAAGCACAAAACCCCGGCCAAAGCTGCGGCGGCCGTGGAGATGCCCGAGTACGCCAAATGGTTCCGGCCCGGAAATGTTTCGGGCCTCGCTCTCAAGATGGCCAAGGACTTAAAGAGCAAACGCTAACAAGCGCAAGAGGAGACTCATCGTGCCGAAAACGCCAGCCTCGCCGATTAAATCGCCGGAATTTCGCGAAATTTCCCCGGGGGTACATATCTACATCGGAGGCGGGGGCCAGACGAATTTCGGGCTCATCCTCACCGGCGACAAGCCAGTCATTATCGACAGCGACATGCGGGTGCGTAAACATTTTCTAAAATATATGCGCGGCGTCACGCGAAAAAATGCGGGCCTTGTCCTCAACACCCATCACAATTTCGACCACACCTCGGACAACGGCTATCACGTTCGCCGGGGTGCGGTCACGGTTGGTGCGGGTCTTATTAGACAAGAAATGGAACGGGAGCTAAGGAGGGGAAGTTGGGCCGCTGCGCTGGATAAGAGCGGGTTTCATCTAGGCCACCTCGCGCCTGGCCTCGATTTCGACCCGCCGATGCTCACCTTCGATGATCGGCTTGAGGTTCGATACGGTGGGCGATTATTTCAGCTCATTCGCATCGGGCACTGCCATACCCGGGGCGATTCGGTTATCTGGATGCCCGAGGAAAAAATCCTCTTCTCAGGCGATCTCATCGCCAACCGCTCCCACACCGCTACCGGTCAAGCGGATCTCGAAAACTGGCGGCGGGAGCTCCCGCGGCTCAAAAAATTCCCCGCCCTGCGGTTCATCCCCGGGCATGGTGCCCTGCCCACAAGAGGCTCGAAGATTGTGGATGAGAACATCACCTACTTCAAAAACCTGCGTCGCCGGGTGGCCGCCGCGCTTAAAAAAGAAAGTTCGCCTCAAAAAGCTGCGGCCCTGGTACAAATGCCAGAGTGTAAAGGCTGGACCCGGCCCCACAACCTTGCAGCCAATGCGCTCAACATGGCCAAGCATTTAAAAAAGGTTGGCTAGAGCCAAAGCTAGCCAGCAACTATTCCAAAAGCTCCGGTGCGGGTTCGCCCGGAAAATCCTCAGGACGCAAGGCCCCTTTGGCGCGGCGGCCTATAAGGCGGCCCGAGGGAAGATCAAAGCGACTCTCGACCTCGGTGGATGCCGACCAGGGTTCATCGTCCCTAAATCCCCCGACACGAATTTCACCCGAGACTACCAGGGTGTCACCCTCGGCCCGGGGCGTCTCGCGCACCACACCGCAACGTAAATCCAAAAAGCGAACCTCACCACTTTGAATCTCTATGGCGAGCACTGCCCCCCCTCGCCGCCAGTTCACCGTGGCGAACTGCCCGCCTTCCTCGCTTCTATTCATGTCGGCAACACTGGTTCCGGCGATGCAGAAATCGCCCCAAATCAGAGGAGCCGCCACAGCCCAACCCGCCGGGCTATCCAAACGCCAGCGAAAGTTGCCGCTTTCGCGGTCAATGGCGAAAAACCGCCCACACTCCTTATCGTTGACGGCACCGCAAATGACACCATCATCGGCAGCCCATAGCGGGGTGAACACACCCATCCGGGTCATTATCTCCTCAGGGGATATCGTCACGTTGCCTCCAGGTCTTAATCCTTGAACGAATTGAAAAATATTCACTTGCGGCGCACAACCTAAGCTGGGATGATTCTTTTGATGCTTTAGCGAAGGTAACCCATGTGCGGCCCAAGAGTGAAACGGAGGGCGCTTTTGAGAAATTATCTTTCTAAATATGGCATTCCCGGCAATATCGGGGAGCTGAAAGATGCCCTCGTGGGCTCCCATGGCGCGCTTCGCCTGTCTATTCTAGCACTCGTTCGCTTTCAGGCCGACCAGGCCCCTATTCGCGCCGCTGCACTCACCTACACCACGCTGCTCTCAATCGTGCCCATCCTCGCCTTTAGCTTCGCCATCCTGCGCGGCTTGGGCTTCGACCAAGGAATCTACGAATACATTCTTGAGCAACTCGGGCCCGTCTTTAACAGCGAAGTGCGCGAGAAGCTCTTCACCTTCGTCGATAAAGTAAACTTCAAGACCATGGGTGCAACAGGCCTCGGAGCCTTTCTCGTAACCATTGTCCTCACCCTCAATGCGGTGGAGCGCTCGCTGAACGTGATTTTCGACGTAAAACAACCCCGCGCCCTCACTCGGCGGATTTCCGACTACTTCAGCATGATTTTCTTCACGCCCCTTTTGCTGGGCATCATCATCAGCGCGACAACACTATTTAAAATGCGTGACTTTCTCGCCTCGTTCGGCTCCTTCTGGTTCCTGTCCACCGGAGCGGAAATCCTGCTCAAGATGATTCCGCTGGTGGGCTCGATTATTTTAATCTCCCTCATGATCATCGTCATGCCAAACAAAAAGATACACTTTGCCCCCGCCCTCGTGGGCAGTGCAGTCGGCGGCGTACTATTATATTTCCTTCAATGGGGATATGTGAGCCTTCAGGTGGGATTCACCGGTAAAACGGCCATTTACGGCGCCCTAGCCCAGCTTCCCATCCTGATGGTCTGGATTTATCTTGGATGGAATATTCTTCTTTATGCGGCCGAAATTGCGGCTCTCGTCCAGGGGCTGCCCGAACGAAGCCACAAGGAGGATGAAATCCCGGATACGGGTCTCAGCTGGGAGGCAGGTCTCAGGGTAATGGCCCTGCTAGCCAGACGGGCTGATACTCGCGAGCCACTTTTCACCCTCGATTCACTCGAAAAAAAGCTGGACTATCCGACAGAAATACTGAAAAATGTCATTTATCAGCTAAGAGAAAGCGGACTCATCGCCGAGACAAACAAGGGAGACCAGCTACTTCCAGCAAGAAATCCCTCGGCGATTGCGGCTATCGAGATTTTCGACGCCATGGAGTCAGGGCCCACACACCCCGGCGAGCATCCCCGGGCAGAGGCCGTTATTGATAAAATGCACCAAGGGCGGCGCACCTCACTAGAGGGGTTAACGCTTGAAATACTGATCGAGGACGCGAGCAATGACGGTGGCGCATTTAGCATTTCCACCGTAGAGGCTGACGGATAAGATTTGAAAGAGACATAACTGAAACAATCAGATTTTTAAATTGGGGGGACCCGAACAATGGCCATAATCACCATCTCCCGTCAGTACGGAACTGGCGGAATCAACATCGGGCGCAAAATAGCTGAAAAGTTAAATTATCGATTCATCTACCTCGACGAGCTAATCGCAGGATGCAAAGAGCGCGGGCTTGATATTGATCTGGAGCGAATCGAAGGCCGCCCGCCAAAACTCATTGAGCGACTTTTCCTACTTGATCGCATAAAAGTCCAGGATACAATCAAAGATGTAATGAAAAACGCGGCCCAAGGAGACAATGTCGTTATCGGCGGCTGGGGCGGTCAAGTTTTTTTGGGAGATCACCCCGGAGCCATACACCTGCGCATTGTTGGCTCAAACGAATCTCGTATTCGCTACATCATGAATTCCGCTGGTGTTCCGCACTCGGGAGCAGAGGATATCGTCGCGAAATCAAATCGTGACCAGGGCTTATTTTCACAGTTTTTCTTTAGAGTGGATTTCGCAGATCCTAAGCTTTATCACGCCGTATTCAATATCGATCAAATTTCATCTGATGACATCTGCGAGATGGTTCCATCCATGATTGCTGAAATCTCGGAGAAACCGGTTTTGGGTGCTTAATCTGACAAAGCCTCACATTTCCTGACCACACTTTCAATTTATTTTGCTCGGCCAGGGTGTGCCGCCCGCCGGGTTGCAATCATGCCAGTTACAATCGACATCAAATTCATCGCCAGCACCAAGAAAAAAGCCCATCGATAACTTCCCATCACATCAAAAATATAGCCGGCCAACCACGGTCCAAATCCTGAGGCGAGACCTGCGCCCATCTGCGAAAAACCCAGGATTCGGCCAAAACTCTTTCCAGGAAAAATATCCGCCTTCAAGGATACAAACGAGGTGCCTCGGGCGCCTGCGCCAATGCCATACAAAAATACGAACAGGTATCCAAGGGCCCACCGATCCGACGTAATAAACATCAGACACACCACACCTAATACGCTGATAAGGCTAGAGACGACAAAAACCGAACGCCTTCCCACCAAATCGCCGACCCATCCGCCGCCAATTCCGCCCACCGCACGAAGTATCGCCATGAATCCTAAAAGCCACGCCGCCATAATCGTCGTGAGGCCGACATCGACCATATGCGCCACCATATGCACGCCGACAACACTGAAAGATATGCCTTGAAAAATTCCTGAAAAAAACAAAAGCCAGAATGCGCGGTCGCGAAGCGCCCGGGCGAGCGTCCAACTCTGCGGCGAAGGGCTATCGCCACTCCGCTCGATTTCTTCTCGCTGGGGTGGGTTCCGATGAAGAAAAAGATTTAGTGGCAAAAGAATCGAAACAATTCCTGCCGCAAGAAACAGATAGGCCGAGCGCCAACCGACCCAGGCAATCAAGAATGCACAAAGGGGCACAAGAACCATCGAGCCGGCGCTACGACCCGAATGGGCAATTCCGAGTGCCGTGGATCGCATTCGGACAAACCAATGGCTCACAATGGTACTTGTCGGAATCATGCCGATAAGCGTGACCCCGAGCGCCACAAAAACGCCATAATAAAGATAGAGGCTAAAGCGGCTCGAAACCATGGACATCAGCGTAAGGCCCAAACCCAGAACGACCACTCCTGAGGGAATGACCACCCGAGGCCCGAAGCGATCAATCAGCGCTCCGATGGGCCCGGCCGCGATGGCAAACGTCACCATAGAGGTGGAAAACGCTAGCGCCGTATCAGCACGAGACCAGCCAAACTCATCAAGAAATGTTACGTAGAATATAGGGAAGGTGCTGACTATCGAGCCACCAATTGCCATTGTGGTGAACGTCAGCGCAACGACAAGCCAGCCGTAGTAACGCGGGCTGCTCTCCTGTGCGGCATCAAAGAAGCGCACTTTTACGCCCCTTGTCCCGCGCGGGGTTAAATAAAATACGGACGCCACCCCCGCCGGAAATGACGTCCGAGCATCCTAAAATAAAATTAACGCGAAACAAATGCACAAGCGGTCGAGGCTCACATCGCGTTATGGCCGGCATTCACGACCAAGAACCTCGCTTCGGCGCGACCATCGTTCACTAAAGCAAGCTCGCCCTTCGATTCACAGTGAAACGAATCGCCTTCCTTGAGGTGGAAAGAATTGTCTCCCCGAGAGATGCAAAGATCGCCCTTAAGGCAGTAAATTAAATGCTCGCAACCAGCCCGGATAATCGGGTTCTTGGTTTTGCTTCCCGGCTCAAGTGTGCGGTAGACGGACTCAAGACGGCCCTGCCTGAGACGCTCGGCGACGACCTCAGTCCGGCCTTCCTGGCCACTCGAAACAATCTCTCGATCTTTTTTTCGAATGTGACGCGCCTCGGGATAACCGTTTTCCTCTTCGACAAAATGGCTCACCCGATGCTCTAGCGCCGTCGCCAACTTCACCAGCGTCGTAACGGTGGGCACCATCCCGTTGGTTTCAATTTTATAAATGCCCGCCGGGGAAACACCAGAGAGCTCGGCCAACTTCTGGATAGAATATCCGTTCTCCTTGCGAAGCTTGCGGACCTTTTCTCCGATTTTGACCTCGGGAACTTTAAGTTTAATTTTCGTTGTCGGTGTGCTTTCTGTTTTACGAGGCCGGCCAACGCGGCCCTTTGATTTTAGTGCCATGTTTTCTTTTCACCCTTTCAGGTTGCGTACCTATTCGCACGAACCCCTCAAAATTAAAAAATATAATCCACCACTCAAAAAATATTTTTTATCTTAGTTTTTGTATTTTTCCGATAATACCAATTGCGGCAACGCGGCCAGAAGATACCATTCGCAAACTTAAATGTCTAGAACATGGAGAAAAAAATCAAACGCGCATGGGCATGATGACATATGTGTAGCCTTCCGCCTCATCAGGGCGCAATATCCCAGGGCTCAGAGAGTCTTTGAGCTGAAAGCATACATTCTGCTCGTCAAGAATATTGAGCACATCAAGGCAATATCTGGCATTAAACCCGATAGTCAATTCTTCTCCAGAATAATCAGACTCCAAAATTTCCTCAGCTTCTCCCGCCTCAGAGCCATTTGTGGTCAGCTTCAACTGCCCGGAACCAAAAACAAATTTCACCATCCGGGTCTCGTTCGAGAGAAGAGAAACGCGCCGAAGTGCCCGAAGAAGCTTGTCTCGATCCGTAACAATACGATGTTCATTATCTTTGGGAATCACCTGGCGGTATTTCGGGAAATCACCGTCGATCAATCGAGCAGAAAGCTCAAACCTATCAGACTTGAAAATAACATGATTTTCTTGGAGAAAAATATCAACACTCCCGCCAGTTTCAGAAAGGAGTTTAACCAGCTCGCCAAGCGCTTTTTTGTGAATGATTACGCCCGTGGCAAATTCAGCGCCATCGTTGGGCCGCTCGATAAGGGCCAGCCGATGTCCGTCCGTTGCGACCAGACGAAGCATATCGCCTTCAGATTCCATAAATACGCCGTTGTATGTATAGCGCGTTTCATCCTGCGAGATCGAAAACATGGTTTTTCGAATCATATCCCCAAGAACTTCAGACGAAACGCCTTGAGGAGAATCGCCATCTGCATCCGGAACCGAGGGAAAATCCGAGGCCGGCAAGCTCGGGAATCGAAAGCTTGAGCGCTCACACGTCATGCGGATCCATTGTCCGTCTTCCTCGACAAGATGCACATCGGCGTCCGGCAACTCGCGCACAATGTCGAACAGCTTTCGCGCATTGAGCGTCACCGAGCCACCCTTGTTCACCTTGGCCTCGAAAACGCCCTTAAGTCCGATATCGAGATTTGTGGCAACAAGACGGACCTGTTTCTTGCCCTCGGTGGTGAGGAGAACGTTCTGCAGGATCGGCATGGCACTGCTTCGACTCTCCACCACCCCCTGTACCGTTTGAAGGGCGCGGTGCAGCATCTCCCTGCTAATCACGATATCCATGGTGATATTTCCCTCACTCGCTCAGTGAAAAATGAGCCCGCCAAGCTATTGCGATTGTAAACCCGCCAAAGGGTATGAATCCCCATATTTCCCCTGGTGGGAAAGGCATCCTAAGATAAAGGCTCACCTGGAGCAAGGGATTAAGACAGTTCTTTGTTCAAGGGGCAAGATATTGTTTTTTAACCGATTAAATAAGCCATAACTAACCCCGGCGCGTTAGAACTTTCGCCGCGCGACCACCGGTATTGTCAGTTCGACACCCGTCTTGAGCCGCCGAAGATTTTTGCCCGAATTGTACTGGCGCATTAACCAGAATGGGACCTTGTAGGTACGCACAACAAGGGTCCAGACATTTTCTCCCGACTTCAGTTTGTGGCGCTTTACTTCCGAGATGGTGAATTTATCGAAAAACGTCTTTTCAATCCCCTTGTGGTAGGCGACCCGCCGCTCCAAAAAATCGTTTTTGGGCACCTGCTTGAAGGAAACCTGAATCTTCTTTCCCATTCGAACCCGGCGATTCGAACGTATACCGTTCATCCGGCGAATCTGGCCCTGGGACACTTTAAGCCACCTGGATAGATGGCCAATGGTTTCGTTTTCCTGAACGCGCACCCACCCGGTATTTTTCTTCCCCGACTTGGAAACCGCGGTGGCCTGGCGCAGCGCGCCCTCCCGATATTCGGAGCCGCGAGTGGGCAAGGAGGCAAGCGTGTCATATTCGGAAACAAAAACAAAAAAGTTTTTACCGCTGCCAGAAGCCGCGGAGGAAGATGAGTTTTTTGGAGTCGTTTTTTTCACGAGCGAAACAATTTTACTTTTAACCGTCTGTTTTTTCGTAACTGTCTTTTTTGCGACCTGGATAGTTTTTTTGACAGTGGCTTTGGCCGAGGCCGCTTGCTTACTCTCTTTATTCTCTTTTTGGGGCGAGGCGACCAGTCTTGGAGACATTTTTCTTAAGGACGCTATCCGTTGTTTTTTCGAGCCGGATTTATCTGGCAGCCTGAGCCGGTCGCCCACAACGATCAAGCTTTTTTTAAGCCCGTTCTCTTCCATCAAATCCTTGAGCCGAACACGATTACGGCGGGCAATGGCGCCAAGATTGTCACCCGGCTTGACCAAAACCCATTTCGAGCCATCACTTTGCTCTGCGGGAGACGCGTTCTTTGTTTTTTGATGATAAGCCAAGCGAACCCGCGCCAGGGCCCCGACGGGCAAACGAAGCGGATAACCTCTCGGAATATTGCGCCGCCCCCGCGCCACAGATGTACGCAAAGCAGGGTTCATCTTCCTTAATACCTCGGTCTTCACACCTATCCGGCGGGAGAGATCTGTAATCCTGATGTAGCCGGGCAGACGAAACTCATCAAAAGACTGCCTGGAATCTCGCTGCACCTCGCCGAAATATTTTTTAATGTTCTTGTGAATGTGCACCGCCGCAAGAAATTCGGCGTAGAAATTGCGCGAGGCGAAGCCAAAGGTCCGGCTCCTATATTTTTTCGAAATGATGTCGATGCGCTTTGAACCCACTTGCTTTACCGCCCGTCGCATACCCCGCGCGCCGTGGTTGTACGCCGTGAGAGCGAGCGGCCAGCTTTTCAGATCTTCGTAATTTCGCTTAAGGAGCTTCGCGGCCGCCTCGGCGGCCAGAAAAGGATCACGCCGACCATCTACCGTACTGTCCACACGCATAAAAAGCCGCCCTGTGCTTCGGGTGAACTGCCAGAGCCCAAGAGCTCCGGCATGGCTATAAATATTAGCGCGAAATCCACTTTCGACATGAGGAAGAAGGGTTAGATCCTCTGGTAAGCCGTGCTTGCGGAAAATATATAAAAATTGCGGCAGATAACGTCCCGCACGAACATACCCTTCGAGAAATCTTTCCTTGAGTCCCGGCTGCGCGCGAACGTTAAACGCCGCCCTTCGTATCTTGGAGAGGGTCTGATTCTTAACCATCCCTCTGATTCGATCAGCCAACGAATTGAATCCGGCAGGCGGCCGTCTTCCTTCTGCAAGAGCAAGTAATATATTTTTGATATTTTTTTTATGTGCGCGTATCCGTTTTTTCTGCTCTCGACCAGCCCGCCAGGGGTGGCCCAGCTTCATGACATCGAATCTCAGGCCAAGATTGTTCTCGTCGTGAAAGACGACCTCGGTAATTTTATAGCGCGCAAATACATCCCGCCAAAAATCCACGTTTTCCTTCAAACCCGCAGGAGAGGGAAAATTTATGCCCCCGTTGACGCCGTTTGGCAGGACCTTCGCACTAACGGGGCCAGATGAGAGGAGCAAATAAATCGCGATCAAAGAAATAGGGAGGAAAAACAAACGGCTACAAATTTTCATAAACGAGACAACTCCATTTTCGTGCTCGGGCAATTTATAACTTAAGGCACCCTAGCACCTTACATGGAGTAATTAAAGTCAAATATTTCAATGAGTTCAAGCCAGGTGAGAGAAGTCCGAACATTCTGCTAAACTCGCGCGCGCATTACACCAAAAGCCCCGTCTTTAAAAGGTATTAAGAGTTTCATGATAGATACACCAAACGCTTCAAGGGGCATCCTCCATGTCTATGCCCACCCTGACGATGAATCTTTCGGGAATCCGGGCACTATTTCGCTCTATGCCAGCAGGGGCGCCCCGGTGAGCTTGGTCTGCCTCACACATGGCGAGGCGGGAGAGACGAACGGGATATGTAAACCCGAGGAGCTCGGGAGCGTCCGGGCCGGTGAATTGCGGAAGGCGGCAGGCATACTTGGAATCAGTCGCCTCGATCTCTGGGACTACCCGGACGGCGGTCTTGGCGATGTAGATAACGAGGAAGCCATTGCTCGGCTAATAGAGGCCTACGAGTTGATAAGCCCCGAGGTGGTCGTTACTTTCGCAGACGACGGAATCACCGGACACCCCGACCACCTGGTGGTCTCAAAATGGGCGACCGAGGCATTTACGCGGCTGAGCGATAAATCCGAAAGAGGACCATCGCGGCTCTATTGGCGTATCGTGCCAGAAAAGCGCCGAACCATTACAAACCGCCCCGACATAATTTACCGGGACGACTACACCACCATCATCGACGCCCGCGATCACGAGCGCACCCGCGCCGAGGCAGAGGCCTGTCATGCCACCCAGCGAGCGCACACGAACTACGCCGATCCGGCGCTAATAGAAATGGGGGTGGTCGATTACTACATTCGTAAATTCCCGAAATGGGAAGGAGGGCCCTACGAGGCCAATTTACTCGGCGGAAAAACTCACCCTAAAGAATCGATCTTTCCATAGGCAATGCTGATTCGATGTTCGGCAAAATGCGCCGCCCATTCAGGTTGATGGGTGCTCAGGATGATGGTTTTCTCCTTGTCTGCAAGCGCGGCTATCACCTCTCTCAATCGCTCGGTATTCTCGGCATCCACGCCGGCCGCAGGCTCATCGAGCAAAAAGGTCTCGGCGCCCGCCGCGAGCGCTCGCGCCATGGCTACCCGCTTTCTCTCGCCGCCCGATAATTCTCTAGCACCTCTTTCAACCAAGTGAGCACAACCCGACAGATCGAGCGCAGCCCTTGCACCTGACTCAGCGCTCTCCCAGCTCGCCCCGCGTACCTTCTCCCCATAAGCGACGTTGGCCATTACCGAGCCTCGGAACATGAAAGGATCCTGGTGAAGTAGCGTGACGCGCTGCCTATGGCTGGCCCCCCCGCCGCCCCAGACAACCGAATCTCCCATGTAAACAACATGACCCCGCTCAGGACGAAGAAGACCCGCCAAAACACGAAGAAGCGTTGTCTTCCCGGCGCCATTCGGTCCAGATAGTGAAGTCACCGCACCGGATGCGATGGCGAGCTTCTCGATATCAAGCACAACTTCTCCGCCGAAACTTACTTGAAGATTCTCTATGGAAAATGCGTTTGTCATGATTTTTGTAATATTCGTGTGCCAAGATTGACCGCGAATATTATTCCCATGAGCACCACACCCAGCGCGATGCCGAACCCGAATTCGCCCTTCATGCTCTCAAGAGCGATGCCGGTCGTAAGGGTCCGGGTGTATCCCTTGATGTTTCCCCCGAGCATCATCGCAATGCCCACCTCGGAGGACACCCGCCCGAAGGCCCCCAGAATGGCCGCGACCAAGCCAAATCTCGCCTCGCACAACACTGCCCAGGCCACCTGGCGCGAAGAGGCGCCCAGGGTAAGAGCCGTTTCCCTGGCACGTTGATCCACAGAGGAGATCGCCGTCATCGCGAAAACAGAAACTATCGGTATCGAGAGAATGACCAGCCCCACAACAATGGCCGTCGGACTAAACAGAACATCCGTAAAACCCAAAGGCCCCCGGCGGGAGAGAAGGCCGTAAACGATCAAACCAATTACGACCGTGGGCACGCCAAGCAGAGTTTGAATAATAGAGATGGCCACCCCGCGCCCCCTGAAGCGAAATGAGGCCAGTACCCACGCAATTGGCAAGCCGATCAAACCCGCCACAATGGTCGCACCAAAACTCACGCGGACGGTGACCCATGAGGCAGCCATCACTTCGGGGTCGCCCCGCAGCACGAGAAGGACGCCTTCCCAAATTCCATCCAGTAAAAATTCCATCGCTCTTGTGTCCCGATTGCGTCTTTGAGGGGCTTGCTCAATACAACTGATTAAGATGCCGCACGTTCAACACTGAAGATTACATTGTTATCCGTGAGACCCAACTAAAGAATTCTTTTTATCAAAAAGCCTATGGCAACAACGACCACAATCCCCATCACTTTTTGAACAACGCGAGGCGAATAACGAAATGAGCCCATGTAGGAGCCAAGATAACCGCCGACGGCAACTGCCGCCAGCAAAGGAAGGATCATTTCCATATCGAACGCCCCACGCTGCATCCGCGAGAGGAGCCCTGAGAGCGAATTCATCCAGATGAATATCGAACCCGTGGCCGCCGCTTCTTTTTCCGTACCCAGTCCGAACACAACAATAATGGGCACAAGGTAAATACCGCCGCCGATTCCCACCGCCCCGGCGACGAAACCAAGCAAACCGCCCAGAACAACCGAAAAAACAACTTTTTGGCCACTCTCAAGCTTGAGCGAGATCCGTAGGCTATCAAAAAAATAGATGCGCACGGCAAGGGTAGTTAGCGTGATGAGCAAAAGAATATAAAAAAATTGTCTCGACAGATGTATCAATCCACCGAGGTAGGCCATAGGAATCGAGGAGACGAGAAATGGCGTAATCAGCCGCCAGTTCACGTGTCCTCCTCGCCAAAAATTCGCGGCGCCGACGCTGGTTACAGCCACATTCAGCATGAGCGATGTGGTGGGTATCAACACATAGTTGACATCAAAAATAGCCATGATGGCGGTATAGGAGGAGCCGCCGCCAAGCCCTACGCTCGAATAGATAACCGCCACGAAAAAAAATAGTGTTGCCAGCATGTTCGTCCTCTAACTTCCATCACCTGTAGAAAATATTATCAACTGCCCGCCTGCCTCTTCACTGCGGATGGATAAAATAGTTTTTTTCCCTTCAAGCGAAACTTATCGATGAGGCGCTGCCCCTCTTTGGAGGTGAGGAAGCGGACATACTTCATCGCCAGATCAAATTTAATATATGGATGGCGCTCCGGGTTCACGGCAATCACACCGTAAGGATTTAGCAGGGATATGGCGCCCTCGAAAAGAACTTTAAGTGCCACCTTCCCCCGAGCAGCCATGAAAAGGAATGAGCCACGATCGCTTAGCGTATACGCCCGCATCTCATCGGCGGCCCTCAATGTCGCGCCCATTCCCTGCCCTAGGGAGCGATACCACTTTCCCTCTGGCTTAACCCCCGCGAATTGCCACAAAAAAATTTCTTTTTTATATGTACCCGAATCATCTCCCCGGCTGAGCCAGAGAGATTTTTTTCCTCTGATTCGGCGAAGGGCAGAGGCCGCACTTTTCGCCCCTGACACTCCGGCAGGATCTGCCCCCGGACCAACGATCACAAAATCGTTGTGCATCACGCCTCGCCGGTTCACGCCGTGGCCCTCGTTGACGAATTTCAACTCCGCCGCCGGGGCATGGACCAGAACAACATCCACATCGCCATTTTGGCCCAGGCGCAGCGCCTTTCCCGTTCCAACAGCAATGGTGTGTATGCGGACATTGTGGCGCTTTTCAAAATGGGGGTGCAGCCAGTCCAGAAGACCAGTGAAGTGGGTGCTCGTCGTCGTTGCCAGCCGAAGCGTTTTCGCTGCATGCGCAGGGGTCGCTAAAAAAAACGCTACCACGACCGCCGAGACTATTGTTCGCCACCTACCCAACATGCAATCGCTTCCCATGAATTCGAAAACCCGCTCAGGCGTTTTCCGCCTCGTCTCCTGGCTTGCGAGATACGGGTTGAAAGTCAGGCGCAATATCAGGCGCCTCATCTAACAACTTGAGACCAAAATCCGCAGAGAGCGCCTCAAGAAGGGTGTCCATCTCCTCCCGGGTATCCTCGGTCGAGGTGATGCGCGCCAACGAGGTGGCCCCGCCATCTACACGCTCGCCCCATCCATGGACCATCGTCTGGTAGTAACCCAGATTGTCGTAGCCGTCCAAAATTCCGTGGATAAAATGTTGTTTGTCGGAAGGCACTTCGAGCCAGTAGATCAGGCTCCCCGAAAACGATACTGGATTCGAGGCAGGAGGCTTTAGGGTCAACCGGCTGTCCGAATACGACTTGCCGCCCGGCGGACAATCTCGGGCATTTCTTTGACGAAAAGCGAGCGCGGCATCACCTTGTCAAAACCAGCCTTATCGGCAGCCTTGAGTAAATCTGGCTCAGTGTGCTTTCCAAAGGCGATGGCATAGGCACCCTTGCCCCGCTTCGAGGCTCGGAGTTTCTTGATCAACTCGCCTGCAGCCTCGCCGCCAAGCGTGGGGTGGTGCAGATCGCACAAAAACAGCACGGCGTTAAAATTCTCAACCGCCATGTCGAATTTTTCCTCTGATCCAATGAACTCAAACACGGCGCCCGGCGAGGTACCCGCTTCTCGGATACGCGCAGAAAACATCAGGTCCGTGCAAACGACAAATATGCGCTGCGCCTCCTCCACCATCGTTTAATCCCCCGGTCCCTTGAATTCATTCTTGGGAGGTCCGACATAGCCGGGCAGATAATCCATCCGCCCGCCTGCGATAATTTCAAGGTACTCGGCGCCCTCGGGCCCCACATCCACCCCGCCATGGAACTCGCCGCCGGGTATAACACCCACATCGCCCGGCTCAAGCCAGCCTTCAGTGCCGTCAATGTGAAGGCGCATCTTCCCCTTCATGACAACGATAATTTGATCTTCTGGATGTCGGTGAACGCCACCGTCAAACTCGGTGTCGGGCTCCATCTCCCCGCGCTGAACGGTAAGGTTCTCCGTCGCGATAACGCGCCGCCAGGTTCCCTTTCGGATATTGGCGCGCCGGGTGAAGTCATCCCATTTGTGAAAACCCATGGCCCAGGCTCCCTACTCTTCGTTTTTGGTGCCCAGGAGATCGATTAGCGAATAAACGCCATCGAGGGTATCCACCTTGTATAGAACCGCCTCGGCACGAGCAATTTGATCCTTCTCGTAAACAAGGCTGCAGCACTCGGTGAATTTCTCGTAAAGCTCCTCGCGATCCATCGGCCGCTTCGGTGTGCCGCGCGAGGTGTCCGAGAATTTTTCGTGAACGGTGCCGTCCTCCATTTCGATGGTGAGCTTCGAGCGAATAAGGTCATAGCCCATCGCCTCGATCTCCTCGTCAACGAAAGGCTCGACCTTCTCAAGCATCGCCTTCACCTCGGGGCTCTCAACTACCTCGTCCCGATACTGGGCAATGCCGCCCTTGCCGCCATTGAGAAGAAGAATGCCAAGGCTGTATTTCATCGAGAACTTCGCCTCAAGCTCGTTCTGGGGATCGTCGTAGCGAAGCGGCTGGAGTACGCGGGTGTTTGTGCCAAGACGGACACTTTTCACCTGCTCGGGCTTGATGTCGTGCTCAAGAATCAGATCGCGCATCGCATCCATTGAGGGGTGTGAAAGCGAGCCACTCGGGTAGGGTTTTATCGAAATGCCGGGGTCCACCGCTGACCAGGGGTCGCCCAACTCGCCGACCAGATATTCAGGGTCGCAGCCGCCACCCATGATCTGCATGAAGCCCCACTCACCATCGAAGATGCCCGGGTCCGAGGTGTATCCGCCCGCCGCGAGGCGCGCAGCAACAACACCGTTCTCGGCGGCGCGTCCAGAGTGAAACGGTTTCGTCATCGTCCCGAAATTCGCGCGAAGACCCGCACTCTCCGAGCAAACAATGCCCAGGCAAAAGCGAAGCTGCGCTTCATCGAGGCCAAGAAGCTTGGCGCTTGCGACCGCTGCGCCGATGGCGCCAATGGTGCCCGTCGAATGAAAACCCTTGATGTAATGATCGGGCTTGATGCATTCGGCAACCTTGCACTCGACCTCAAAACCGATCATGAACGCCGTGAACAATTCCTCGCCCGAGGAGCCCAAAAGTTCGGCCATCGCCAACGAGGCGGCAAGCACAGGCGACGTCGGATGGGTCATCAGGCCATAGATACGATCCGGGTAGCTCGAAAGCTGGGTGTCATCGTAGTCCATGGCATGAGCCGCCACGCCATTGGCGAACGCTGCAGTGTGCGCCGAAACCGTCATGTCTGTGCCGATGATGCGCGCCTCGGGCTCTCCACCAATCTCCTTGGCATATGCCTGGACGATTCGCCCGCTATTGTCGGTCGAGCCGGCCACCATAAGCCCGGTCCCGTCCACAAAACAGCGGCGGGAAATAACTTTCACGTCCTCGGGAATCTGGGCGGCCTCGGTCCCCAGAACAAATTCCACTACGGCATCGGTAATAGGACTATCTGCACTAGACATTTTGTTCCTTCCACGGAGTAAAAAACGATAAATTAACGGGCCGTCCCGGCACCATCACCGGTCGGCGTTCTCGTTGGAGGCTGTGGCCCGGCCACGGCTCTCGGCTGAGGACAGAAAAATTTCGTCAAAGCTGGAAAAGCATACGGTTTCTGACAAACACCATTTAAGGCCATGAAGGCAATCACCGAGAAAACCAATGTTCCCAACAGCCATCCGAGTCCTCTACCCATTTTCCGCCTTCGGGGCTTGAATTTCGTCCCAAAAATAAACGCGGGCCAATCCGCATGGAGGCCCGCTACGCAGATGGAAGAGAAAAAAACACGGCCACGCCACTGGGACGCTCGCCTAATCTCAATCCGTAAGCATACGTTAACAGAAAGAGCGCCCGGCGGCAAGAAAAGCCTTATTTTCATAGGATAATTATGGCTTTTTTTGCACGCCCGAGCCTTGCGGGCCAGCGAGGCGCATGGCAGTCTGATCGCGTTCTCATTCTTGTGGCATCGCACACGGACGAGCCTGCCTCGCCCTCAAAATTTTTATCGATTCCATATCCCAAAATCCGCAACATTCGAAAATAAGGGAGCACGTCATGGCACTCGAAGTCGAAAGCAAGAGCGTTGACTACTACAAAGCGCCGGATGGCCGCGTCATCGCCATCCACATCAAGGGAGACTTCGATGACCACGCCAAGTTCCCGCCCTACCTCGACACCGAGGAAGCCCAGGAGCACATCCGCACCGCGTATGCAGGCCAGGATATTGAGGCCGAGCGCAATACCAAGGCCCACATGACGGATGATGAAATACCGCTTCAGGTCATTATCCTAAACCGACCCAAGGGTGCCATCACCAAGGCGCACTACCACGTCGTCGAGGAGCGGCCCACGGTCAACGCCACACGGCACCAGATACTCCTCTGCCAGCGAGGCAGGGTTCGCATCGGCGTTTTTACCAAAGAAGGCGACGAGGTTGGCGAGGCCATTTTAGAGCGAGACGATCTCATCCTCATGTACGAGGGCCACGAGGTCGAATTTTTAGAGGACAACACCAAAGTCATTGAAATAAAGGAAGGGCCTTTCCCCGAGACAGACGATCGGGACAAGATAGACCTTTAATTTAAACCCAAACCAATTCATGAGGCGCACATGAAACTCATCACCTTTGAAGTCAGAACACCCGTCGGACCCTTCAAGCGCCTCGGCGCCGTTATCGAAAGCGGGGAAAACTTAGCCTACGCTGATCTTAACTTCGCGATGGCCGCAAGCCTCGCCGATGAAGGATCGCCCCGGCCACAAGAGATGGCCGGCGCCATTATTCCCTCGGATATGACGGATTTCGCCGCTGCCGGCGCGCCTTCCCTTGAAGCGGCACAAGAAGCGCTCGATTTTCTCCAAGATAAACCCGAAGTAGAGGGACCCAAAGGCGAGCAGCTTATCTACCGCCCGGACGAGGTGCGCCTTCTTGCCCCCATCGAGCGGCCTCCGTTGATTCGGGGCTTTGCGGGCTTCGAGCGCCACCTAAAGACCACGTTCGCAAAAATGGGACTCACGATTCCCGACACCTGGTACGAGCGCCCGTTGTGCTTTAAGGCAAGCTGCGCCCACATGGCCGCCGTCGGCGAAACAGTCCCCTGGCCAAGCTACACCGAGCAGATGGATTTCGAGCTTGAGTTCTGCGCTGTTATCGGAAAGCCAGGACGTGACATCACGGAAGAAAATGCGGGCGAGCATATTTTTGGTTACGCAATTCTTAACGACTGGAGCGCCCGCGACGCCCAAACGGGCGAGATGGCGATGGGCACCGGCCCCTACAAGGGCAAAGACTGGTGCTGGAGCTTCGGGCCCTGGATCGTCACCCCCGACGAGCTGGGCAACCCCGCCGAAATACCCATGGCCGCACGCATCAACGGCGAGACTTGGATTGAGGCCACCCCGGGGGAAATGTACTGGACCTTCGAGCAGATGGTCTCCTACACCTCGCGCGATGAGAACATGCTCACCGGCGACATTCTCGGCTCGGGCACTGTTCCCGGCGGCTGCGGCATGGAGATCGAGCGGTGGATTCAGCCTGGCGACCTCGTTGAAATAGACATGGGGCCCTTAGGGGTCCTGGCGAACAGAATCGGCGAAAAGGGAGAGCGCAAGCCCTACACGTATAAATAAAACGCTCTCGCTATCATGGACAAAAAACTTCACACACGGCTTATAAAAATTTCAAAAGAAATCTCCCCGGAGCTCTCCGGGGAGATTCGCGCCCTCGGCCCGATTGATTTTCCCGACCGAAGATACAAATCCCTCTCGGACCATCTCGCCCGCGCCGTGGTCGGCCAGCAACTTTCCACAAAAGCTGCGCGAACCATTTGGGAGCGAATTCAAAACGCACGAAAAAATGCCAGGGAAAGAGCGCCCGATTTTTTCAGGAAAGAAAACGCACCGCTAATTAAAAGCTGCGGGCTCTCGGCGAGCAAAACAAAAGCGCTTGCCCACATTCGAGAAGCCCACCGGGCCGGATTGCTGTCCCCCGTAAAACTGCGCGTAATGGATCACACAGAGCGCTCGGCCCGCCTCTTGTCCATATGGGGAATCGGCCCCTGGACGTGCGATATGGCCTCAATATTCTTTTTTAAAGATGAAGACATCTGGCCCGAGGGCGACATCAGCGTTCAAAATACTTTTCGGCGCTACATCGGTCGCAAAAAACCCACCCTAGCCGCCGCGCGCTTTGCCCCCCACCGCAGCTATCTCGCCATGTACATGTGGCGAATACTGGACGGGGGAAATTAAAAATTCTGATTTTTTCCTACGCCGCCGTCTTAATCTCCCCCGCAGCGTTATCAACAACAACCGGGGTGTCGTAGAAAACAATGGTGGGCTCAACGCCAAAGGCTTTCATGAAGTTCTCTCGCCACACGCCCGCGTAGCAGGCCTCGGCCGCCTCGCGCGACTCCCACAGATACACCCCGCCGCCCTTGCCCTCCTCGGCGCTGAAAAGAAAGTTCTTACGAATCAGTCCTGGAATGGCGCGGAAGCGCTCGGCCATGTTTTTCGTGTTCTCGGCGTACTTCTCGTAGGTGAGGCCCTCGGGTAGGGGCGCGGATACGATGGCGGTGATCATGGGAAACCTCCTTTAGATGTGTGCGTGAACCTTTACTCCCCGTTGTAGATGCTGCTGACTAAAAGGCCCGTTTTCTCGCGGATAATTTTTTCGACGGCCTCGGCCTCATCAAAGCCCAGTGTTCTAAGCTCGCTAATTTTGGCCGGGGCTTTTTCATAATCATAGCGGCCCCTGGTTTCGATGAACCACTCGGACGGATAGGCGCGCCGGGGGGTGTTGAGCTGAACCTCATCGGGCCGAATCTTGTTCAACAACTCGCAAAGTTTTTCGGTCATCGCGCGGTTAACCGGCATGAACATCACCTGGCTATCCATATGACCAGAAAATTCTTGCTTAAACTTTATCGTCGCCTCAACGATGCCAGCGAGGGTGACACCAGGCGCAGGCCGGTTCACCCGCTGGAACATGGCCTCATCCGGGGCATCTATCTTGACCGAAACGCGGTCGGCCCCGCACAGCGCCTCTCGCACCTCGGGGAGATGCAAAAGCGTTCCGTTCGTCAGAACGTGGGTGGTAATACCGGTGCGCTCTTTCACCGCCCGGACAGCCTCGCCAAGATTAAGAGCAAGGGTAGGCTCGCCGCTTCCACTGAAGGTGACAAGATCAGCGCCCTGCCAATCGGCTTTTTCCAGATCGGCCATGACGCGCTCGGTCGTGACAAACAGCCGCCGCTCGGCAGTAACAACCTGAATCGCGCCAAGCTGACAATAAACACAGTTGAACGAGCACACGCTCGCCTGGAGGATGAGATCCACCCCGAGCGAGCTGCCAAAGCGCCACGAGCTAACCGGCCCATAAACCGTTGAGGGATGCAGCCCGCCCGCATCGCCAACGCCGATAACCCTCAAATCTTTTTCTTTCAGGTTTTCATTCATCGCTTTATATACTCAATCAAAAAATAATCCGGCATCAAAAGCCGATTATACACATCATGCATTGCTCGCTCTTTCGGCGCTTATGGCTGTCGCACGCTTGGCCAGCCCGCCCCGCCGGGACCAAATCCAGAGCCAGACGAGCATCGCCGCGCCGCTTATGGCCTGGCTGCCAGCAATGGCAAACCAGATACTCGCCGCGCCCATCCCAAAGAACATCATCAAAACCGCCGCCGGTAGCTGGACCACCCAGCGAACGACACCCTCAATCATCATGGGCGGCTTCGTTATTCCGCTGCCCTGGAACACGCCGGTGGCGACGCGGCGGGCAGACTCCATGATTAGCCCGACACAAAGTATGCGAAGGGCCATAGCGCCGATACCCTCCCCCTCGCCCTTCAAGCCAAACACGACGACAATATCGGGTGCGAAAACAAACATTATGACCGAAACCACCCCCATGAGCGCGGTCATCGCATAGAGGGCGACCTTCACCGTGTGCACCGCGCGCTCGGGGAGCCCCGCGCCCAGATTTTGCCCGATCAGGGTGCGTACCGAGCCTTGAAGCCCGAAACTCGGCATCCGCGCGATGAGCGTAATCCGATTGCCGATAGCCCAGGCCGCCAGCGCAAAGGGGCCGAACGCCGAAAGCATTCTGAGTAGAATGATGTTCGCGCCGCGCTCAAGAAGATTTTGCACCGAAACGGGCCAAGCCAAGTTGATGATCCGCATAATAGGCTCGGGCCGGGGCCACAAATCGCTAAAGCGCACTTTCACCCGCGAGCGTCCGCTGGCGACGATGTACATCATCACCATCCACCCTGTGAAGCGGCCTGTACCCATCCCTAAAAATCCGCCAGCGATACCCATGGCAGGAATGGGCCCCGCCCCAAAAATCAGAATCGGCACCGCGAAGATCGACACACAGACCCCCGCAATCATCGCGATAAGCGTATAGCCCGCCTCACCCGCGCCCCGCAAGATGCTCGAATAAACAAACATCCCCTCCCATGCGACAAATACCAAGAAGCCCGCACGCATGTAATTGGTGCCGTGGCGAATAATCATGGGGTCCGAGCTAAGCAACAGCATGAAATACGGCGCACAGACCAACCCGAGAATAGTGAATACCAAGGAATAAACCATGAGAATTATTATCGACTGACCGGCGTAAATCGACGCGCCCTCATGATCTTCGGCCCCAACTCGTTGGGCGATCAATGCCTGGCCCGAGATTCGAATCCCAAAACCTCCCGCGCGTAGAAATAAAACGGTCATGAAGCCGAGCGAGGTTGCCGCCAGGAATTCGGGCCCCAACATACCTATCCAGTATATTTCGAGGACACTGTCGATGTTGCGGATAATCTGCTCAACACACATCGGCACCGAAAGGCGGGTGATGGCCCAGCCAATAGAGCCTTTGGTGTAATCGTAAATGTCCTGTGTTTTTGAGCGCTCTTTTTTCAATTCACACTCTTTAATAAAGGAATTTCGGCGGGAGATGTACTTCATCGCCCGCCGGGAAGATGTATCGATTAAGCTTACAGGCCAGTATGTTCCTCCTCCCACCACCGGGCAAGCCGGGCTCTATGGCAAAATTAGGCCGGGCGCGGTAATTTGTGGCCCAGGAAATTTCAAAAACAAAAGAGTGGAACATTTCATGAAGAAATTTATTGAGGAAACGTTGCGCGAGGCGGGAAAGATGGCGCTCTCCCTCGCACCGGAAGCCAAGGGCGAGCGAAAGGCCGACCGCAGTCTTGTCAGTGAGGCCGACCGACGGGTGGAAACCTATATCACCGGGCGCATCGCCGAACACTTTCCAGACGATAGGCTTATCGGCGAGGAGCACGGCGCCGCAGGAGACAATGACATCGCGGGCCAGCGCCTCTGGGCGGTCGACCCCATCGACGGGACCAACCCTTACTTAAACGGCTTGCCAACATGGGGATGTTGCATCGGGGTGATGGAGGCGGGCGTGCCACTGGCGGGTGGAATTTTTTTGCCGCGCGTGGACGAGATGCTCATCGCCGCCCGGGGCGATGGTGCATTGCGAAACGGCGAGCCGATATCGCCTATCTCGCCCATGGAGATCGACAACCAGACGGTAATGCTCTCGCCATCATCGAGAAAACGTTTTTACAAGATGACCTATCCGGGGAAATCGATGGCCTATGGCTCCATCGCCGCCCATGTCGCCTACGCCATTACCGGAAACACCATCGGCGTACTCGTGGACAGGCCCTACATCTGGGACATCTTGGGCCCGCTCGCCGTACTGAAAGAAGTTGGGGGCTGGGCGCATTACCCAGACGGCAGACCCCTCGACCTGGCCACCCTAGCCCACGGCGAAAAAGAAGAGCTGCCCCTGTTCTTTGGCCTGCTCGAAAATACCCGCCAGCTTTTCCCGATGATCGAGGTCTACCCAAGACCGAAGAAGTAGCGACCCAAAAAAAAATTACCGGTTCCCGCTGGCGAGTTTGGCGGCCTCGGGGTGGCGGCGCAGGCGGGACATGGCCCAGACACCGAGAAAAGGCCCGATCGCCAGGAAGGCGAATGCGTAGCGCCAGCCAAAGACTTCGGTCAGAGGCGGGATCATGTGAATCGTGAACATCGTGAGCAAAAACCCTGCGCATGTTTGGACAGTGACCATCGTTCCAACGAGGCTGGGGTCTGAGAGCTCAATAATGCTGGCCGAAAACTGGGCCGAGTCTGCGACGACGGCTACCCCCCAGATGAGACACAATAATCCGAGCAGCCAGGGGCTGCCTCCAAACAGAAAGCCCGACGCAATCGCGCAGGCACCACTCAAACCCATGGCGCCCATCGTCAGCGTCGTGCGCCCGAGGCGATCCGCAAAAAGGCCGCCAAAAAGACTCCCGGCCCCGCCAGCGGCGATGACCGCGAAGGTGAGCAGCTTTGCGTAAAAACCGGCGCCCTCGCCACCGGGATTAAGCGCAAAGCTCGCCGTTAGAAAAACACCGATCCAGGTCCACATGGCATAGAGCTCGAACATGTGCCCGAAGTAACCCAGGTTGGCGAGGCGAAGAGATTTTTTTCGCCATGCTTCAAGAACAAGCGGCGCGCGAAATTTCGCCGAGCGCGTAAGGTTGGGTCCTAATTGCATGAGAAGTATCAGCGCGCCCGAGGCCGCCGCCAGGGCCGATGAGGCCACGAGGGTAAACCGCCAATCGAGGCCGCCCAGGGCGTCAAGAAGATAGGGGGAGGCCGAGCCCAATGTGAGGGCGCCCACCAAAAGACCCACCAGCAGGCCGGTGTCGCCCCGTGCCCAGGTCGAGGACATTTTCATTCCCACGGGATAAACCCCCGCCATACAAGCGCCGACGATAAAGCGTAGGGCGGGGACGGCGAGCGAGGCCGGGTCGGCCCAGAGAATCGACACGTTCGAGATGGCCGCGATAATCGCCGAGGCCATGAAAAAACGCCTGGGGTCCAGCCGATCGGCCAGGCCAAACACCGCGCTCGTTAATGTGCCCACGACAAAACCGGCGGAAACGCTGCTCGAAATCAAAGAAACCTGCTGATCGCTGAGCTGATATTCGAGCCGAAGGGCAGGGATGATCGCCGAGGCTGAAAACCACAGCCCCATAGCAAGCACCTCGCAAAAGGCCAGCAAAGAAACCGAAGGCCACTTACTCTCAAAGAAACCTGTCTGCGCGGTGCGCTCTTCTGACACGGTGGCCCCTTAAATAACGAGCTTAATAAAAAAATATTAGAATTATCGTAGCCGGGCGGGAAAATCAGGCTCTAGGTGGAATCAAAAGAGTAGCAGATGAAAGAGAACATCGCCCCAACCTTTACTGAAATCAGTAAATAACTATTGATAAACGATCCAACAAATCGGATAATGCCCTTGCCCATTCGGGCGCTCCGGCCACAGCTCCAGGCCGGAGGATTTTCCCACGTGCTGACCATATGCCCCGCTTCCCTACTCTATAAAAAGAGGGCATCCAATCGCTCCGGCACTTCTGGCTGGTCACGAATCTTCCCCGCTCCAAACTCCACAGGAGAACGAAATGGCTGATTTCGATCCCGCGTTTAAAAAAACCATCCTCATAGAGGGCGGCTACAAGCTCCACGAGACGCCGGGCGACACGGGCGGCATGACCTATGCCGGGGTATCCCGCCGCTGGCACCCGAAGTGGCCGGGTTGGAAGATTATCGACAAAGAGGGCAGCTCTGGCCCAAGGCTTGCCGAACATGTGCGCGATTTCTACCGGGCCCAATTTTGGGACCGAATGCTCGGCGATGAAATCAAGAGCCAGGAAATTGCGGAGTCTATTTATGATTTTGCGGTAAACGCCGGGAAAAACGTCGGCTTTAAACTCGCTCAGCTTACCGTTGGCGCATCGCCTGACGGCGCGATTGGCCCTAAGACAGTGAAGCTCTTGAACGTCGAGACTCCTGAAATTTTCGACATGAAATTCGCCATCGCAAAAGTGGCCCGCTACGCCGCGATTTGCAACGGCGATTTCTCCCAGAAAAAGTTTTTACTCGGCTGGCTGAACAGAACGATGGAGGTGCTCGCATGAACATTCTGGGCATCGGAGCCATCGTCGAGGGCGTGGGTAAGATAGCAGGCGATTTGATTACCTCGGACGAGGAACGGCTGCAAATATTACTGGAGGAGCGAAAAATTGAATCCGGCGAGCGACAGGGCCAGATGGCGGTCAACAAACAAGAGGCCGCGCACAAGAGCATTTTCGTCGCCGGGTGGCGGCCCTTTATCGGCTGGGTTGGCGGGCTCGCGATGGCATACCAGTTTTTGCTCTACCCGCTCATGACCTGGGGCTGGGTGTGGTTCAAGGCAAAGGGATGGATTCCCCCCGATGCCTTGCCGCCCCCCGTCTTCGACTCAGGACAGCTCTTCGCCGTCATCACCGGAATGCTCGGCATCGGGGGCATGCGCAGTTTCGATAAGATGAAAAAAACGCAGACCGACTCGATAAGAAATTAATTTCGCATCGCTAATTTCGCGGCTCTGTGCTGGCGTTAATCCCATTCAAGCAGCTTAACGTAGCCTTCCTCGGACACGGGCGGACCGGTAGGAAGACCCTCGGCGGCCTTGTGCATCTGGATGGTCTTGAGATGGACGAGAGCCTCCCAGATGATGTGGCGCATCGCGCACTCGAACGTTTGATGGAATATATAAGGGTCATTTTCATCGCGGCGAAGGCCGACCTTGTGTGCCGGTGCCACCAGTTGCTCGAAATAATCAATCACCCGCTCGCCGGTGGCCCATTGGCGATCAGGATTTACATCCCTTGCCAAAACCTTCTCGCGCATCGAGCCCAGGGTTTCGCGCCCAAGAAGAATCCAGCCTAGTGCAAAACCATCCCCGAGCGCCCCGAGAAGATTGGGCATTTCATAAAACCGGCCCGGATCGAGCATACGGTCCGCCCCGCCTGTATCCGTTCGATCCAGATGGGGCGGCGTTTCATCGCCAAATAGGGTCTCTCGCCATATAACGCAAAAAATGAGGTAAGGAATCCAGGCCGCGTGGCTAACTTGCTCGCTGATTGACCAGCCGCCCCATCCTTTTTCGGGCCGGTGGCGGGCAAGGGCCGCCTTCGGGAGCCCGCGTACTTCTTCTTCAAAAAGCCTGGGAATCGTGTTGAATTCAGGGAAGATGTCGCGTGCTGGCGCGCTCAGATCCGTCATCCGCCTACTCCTTAATATTTTCATGGAAGTGGCTCTCACTCACATCTATCATTTCAAGACTACCATGGTAAATCGCGATTAATAACAAAGTGGACAGGGGGCGTTGTAATGGATTTGAAAAAATACGTGATCAGGCTCGTTCTAAAATTAAAAAATCCCCCCTCGCCGAAATAGCCAGGGGGGATTTTTTCGCGTTTGTTTTTCATGCGGCGAGAACAAGTTTTGCCTCCATCAAGGTGCCCACGCGCTCGCGCACCTTCACGGGCGCACCCGCCGAGCCACCGGACGGTAGCGCATTCTCCAAAGTTTTTCCGATTGCTTTTCGCATTGCCGGTCCAATTAAAATGGCGTTTACCAACCCGCCAAGAGGCCCCCACCCGGCGCGATAGCTCATCGATACCGTTATCTCGGACTCACCCGCCCCGGCCTGCCGAACGCTCAGGCACGCCTTCGCCTTGTTCAGCGGAATTGTGATGTTGTAGAGGCTCGTCTGAACGCCTTCGCCCTCCACCCATTCGGCAACCTTGGCGCCCAACGTCTCGCCAATAGAATCCATGTAGTTTTGGTTGCCTTTGTTTTCTTCCGAAACCGCTTCCCACACTTCATCGGCGGGAAGCTCAATGACCTTTCTCACTTTCAAAGTGTGCATGGCTATTTTCTCCTTACAATTAAATCTTTGTAATCGCTCATTTCTTAATTAATAATCTGCGCTTTGAACTGTTCGGCCTCCGCCTCTAACTCGGCGATACGGGCACGAAGCTTTTCAATCTCGGGCGACATATCTTCTTCTGTAAAACGCGGCGTGATGTGTTGGGGGCAGTTGATGTCCCACGCCGTTACATGAAAAAGAAAAACTCGCTCTGGTTTTGCCTTATAGTCCGGATGAACAAGTTTTTTTATTAACTCAGGGTCGTTTTCGACAACCTCTGCCCGGCCCCAAATCTTCACCCGCCTGCGGCCCGGATAATCCATAAGAAAGATATAGGCCTTATCGTTCTCATCGAGATTGCCCATCGAGACGTACTGGCGATTCCCTGCAAAATCCGCAAAGGCCAGCGTTCGCCCATCGATAACCTTTAAAAACCCTTTCGGCCCGCCTCGATGTTGAATGTAGGGCTGCCCATCGGCAGTGGCCGTCGCCAGGTAGAACGAATCGCGCTCGGCGATAAATCCGGCGAGGTCGCCGGAGACGGTATCCGACCAGCCGCCTTTTTCCTCTACCCGCTTATACATACTGCGCGAGCCGAGACGCTCCTGTATTGCCTTGACCGAGGGCGTGAAAGCGATGTTGCTGATGGGCTGATTCATGTCGTCTCCCTTTCTACAATGTGCGCACTGAGACTCACTGAACTCCGTGCTGCAAATTTTTATACAAACACCTGCCCGATCAGGGCCTCGATCTGCGTAGGCGATTGAACACCCACTCTCTGATCCACAATCTTGCCGCCTCTGAACAGAAACAGGGAAGGAATGCCCCTGATGCCGAAGCGATCGGCCATCTGTCTGTTCTCATCAACGTTGAGCTTGCCAACCCTTACGCGGCCTTCAAATTTTTCGGCGATTTTCTCAACCGCAGGGCCCATAATTTTGCACGGGCCGCACCACTCTGCCCAAAAATCCACCAGCGTCGGGGTCTCTGAGTCAATAACCTCTGACTCGAAATTCTCGTCAGTGAGATGAACGGTAGTTGTCTGTTCGCTGATATTACTCATCTGATTTCCCTTCCTTTCCCTTGGGGGAGGTCCTACAAATGGACCGTTTGGTCCAATAAAGGTAAAAAAAATTTACTCCAGTGCTAAAAGCGCCATGTCCACGACATTCGTCAGAGTCTCCCGATCGGCACCGCCCCTAGACCATACGAGCACGCCGATTTCGGTGTTCAAAAGAAACCTCGCCAGCGCCCTTGGATCGCGGTCTTTGGAAATCTCGCCGGCCTTCTGACCTCGTTCAATCGTCCGAACAAAAGCGTCGACAGTCCGCTCCAGACCCCGAGCCACATATTCGGCGGACACAGGATCGTGTTGCGCCATTTCTACGGCACAGTTACAGAGAAAACAGCCTCGTTTATTTTCACCGCAGGACGCCTCCAGTGTCTTGCGGATCATTTTTTCGATAGCCGCTCTACCCGAGGGCTCTGCGTCGAGAAAAGCCACGGCAGCGCCAATTTCCTTGTCGATGTAGTTTTCGATGGCCGCAACAAAAAGCTCGTGCTTGCTTCCGAAGGCTTCATAAAAACTGCTCTTCGAAATTTCCATCGCGCCAATCAAATCCTGAAGAGAGGTGCCCTCGTAGCCCTTTTCCCAAAAAATATCCATCGCCTGGTTAAGGGCTTCGGTTTCGCTGAATTCCTTCGTCCGGGGCATGACGTCCTCTCTTTAAAAAAAAACACAACAAATCAATCAACCTGTGAGGAATATATATCATCCGGACCGTTCGGTCCAGTAAAAAATGAACAAATTACAAAATAAATTATAATTTACCTGTTTACAGATACTTAAGGGTGTTGTGAAGGGTGAAATTTACCCGCCCGCAAGTAGCTGGCGCTCCCTGAGGCGATAAACCATCACCCCGGCGCCGGTGGCGAGAAGGGAAATCAATGCATAAAAAAGAAAGGAAAGCCTGAGCCCCACAGCCTGGGCAATAAGCCCGCCAACGAAAGGAGAAATAGCGCCAGCGATTTCGTTTGTCGTGTAAAGAAGCCCGACCGAGCTGGCCCGGCTTTTATCGTCAACCATCTCGGCCATCACAGAAAGGATAGGGCCCTGCGACGGCCCAAGAGTCGTGGCAAGCAAAATCATCAGCGCAAATAGACCCCAGATCTTATCTGGAATCGGCATCAGGACAAGGGACAGCGTACCGAAAAACAGCAACACGACGATGAGGCTTGAATTCTTGAAATAATCCGAAAGCTTACCCATGATGACCGAACTGATTGTTCCGAAAACATAATAGATTGTGATGACCCATCCGATGCCGATGGTGGTATATCCGAAACTCTCCGCCAACAGGAGAGGGAAGAACGCCATCGTACCCCGGCCAATCATCACCCGGCACGAGGAAACCATGAGCAGAAAAATCAGCGCCCGGTTCTTGACAAGCTCCCAGATGGTGGATTTCGCTTCCTTGCCAATCGGTCCCCGCTTGATGGGCGTCTCTTTGGGAAACACCATCCAGATGAGCACCGCCCATACAAGGCCGGGCAGAACGAATATTTGCGCCGCCGTCCGCCAACTGGACAACACAACGGCTAGCCATCCGACAATGGCCGGGGTAAACACGCTCCCAAAGTCCCCGCCCGCCTTGAAAAGGCCCATGGCATAGCCCCGCCGCTGTTTCGCGACATCGGCCACCATTGCAACCGCCGATGGGTGGAAGCCAGAGCAACCCAAGCCGCTTAGAAACACCAAAAAGATAAGCAGAGAATACGACCAGGCCCAGCCGAAAAAGAATACGGGCAGGGCGTTGACGATGAGAGAGGAAATTACCACCAAGCGGCGTCTGCCCGTGTAGTCGGCGGCGAAGGATATCGGGAATTGAAATAAACTGTTCCCCACTGAATAGGCCGTGACGATGAGACCCGCCTGGGCATAGCTCAGATCGAAATCCATAACGATAAGCGGCAGCACCGGGGTCAGCACGCGGTTGTAGACAGAGTTGACTGAGTGGCTGCCCGCCAAAATAAAAATTTTAAATCGCGAAGAAAAATTCATATAAGTGTGCTTGTCAGCTATAGGCTCAAATTAGTAGGTTGTTAAAATTCACGGCGGCGAGTGTAGCATGGCGCGAGCTGACAGCAGAGGCACCGACAAAATTTTGGCAAGGAGAAAAAATGGCACCTGAAAAAGTGAAACTGGCATTCGTCGGCCTTGGAAACTGGGGCAGCCGTCTAGCAGCAGCGGCAGAGAGAAGCGGGGCGGCAGAACCTGTCCGCTGTTTCGCCCGGACAGAGGAAACCAGAAATACTTTCGCCGAAAAATTTGGCGGCGCCCCGGCCTCAAGCCTCGATGAAATCCTCAAAGACGATTCCGTGGAGGGCCTGGTTATTTCCACCCCGCATTCGACACATCTCGAAATAATCCGCGAGGCCGCCTCGGCCGGAAAACATATTTTTGTCGAAAAACCCCTTACCCTGACAGTTCAAGAGGGGCGGCAAGCCATCACCGCAGCAGAGGCGGCGGGCGTTACCCTCCAGGTTGGACACCACCGAAGGCGACTGGGCGCGACCAGAAAAGTGCGCTCAATGATCGAGGCAGGAGAGCTCGGAATGCTCCACCAGCTCGAGGCGCACGTCTTTAACGCGAACCGCCAGAGCCCCGCCCAGGGGTGGCACAACGATCCTGCCGAATGGCCGCTTGGTGGTATGACCGGGCGCGGGGTCCACATGATCGACAACTTCCACTACCTGGCAGGCCCGATTAAACGCGTCTCGACTTTTAGCAAGAAAATCCTTGGCGCAACACAGCTCGACGATGCGACGGTGATTACTCTTGAATTCGAAAGCGGCCCGCTCGGCTATATTGCCGTCTCTCAAGTCGTTCCGTTTTCGATTCTGACCTCTGCCCTCGGCACCGAAGCGGCAGCCTGGAGCGATGAGGACGGCGCAAAACTCTATGTCCAGAAAAAAAATGAAACTTCCCGAACCGAGATACCCGTCGAGGCGGGCGATGCACTGGCCGACCAGATGACAGAATTCGCCCGCTGCATCCGTACGGGAGAAAAACCTGAAATCGGCGGAGCCGAGGCGCTCGAAGTGGTAGCAGCCTTTGAGGCTATCGTTGAGAGTGCCGCTAGCGGCCAGGTCGTGGAAGTGTCCAAATACCGCAACTAGCGCCGGGCGCAACCCCCATTCTTCTTAATATAAATCCAAAAATTCAAAAAAAAGAATAGCAAAACAGATAAAATACTCCTAAATATATGATTGAGGCTTCTCCCGCCAGGGGGGAGGCAATAAATCGGGAGTGAGGGATGTCCGGAATAGATAGAAAAAAGCCCTCGAAACTACTGCTACTGGCGCTGCCGGTCCTCATTCTGGTCCTGGCTGCGACCCCGTGCAGCGTCCACGCCTTTAGTGAGGCACTTGATTCCCACTCTGGACACGCCCAGTCAGCGCCCGATGCGACTGCGGAAAATGATTGCATCTCTCAGGCCCTCAAGCCCGGCGCTCACATCACCAAACATATCGCCACTTTAACTATGAGCGCGATTCTAGTTGCGCCAGAACTAACCTTCCCGGCTTTAACAAGTGAATTCAGGATTATTCACTTCAAGCTTCGTAAACCACTTCTCTTACTCATTTTATCCACTCCCGAAAGAGCCCCTCCTCTTACCGCGCGGGCCTAACCCCCTTATAATTTTTTTGAAACCTTCAAGGACTACTCCTGCGAAGTTGCTTTAGAGAGGAGAAATAATGATGAATACTAATAAAGGGCGAATTGCCACTTTCATGACAATAGGAATGTTCTTAATCGCCCAGGCGATTGGCGTCCCGATTTTAAGCCATGCCGGAGGAGGCGCCCCCGGTCATGGCCGTGGGAAGGCTGAAAAAACACAAAAAAAAGAAATAAAGAATGAACATCGTGGCGACATGCCAATGTCCGGCGACCACGACTCGAAGTCTGGTGACACACATCAGAAGGAAGATTCCACCAAAGAAGACGTGAAGCCCATCATCATCTCGATGGATGCGATTCACGCCTATGGCGGCACACCTCCGGGTTGGAAATTCCGAATTCCCGCAGGCGATCCCGAAGAGGGGCGGGAGGCATTTGTCAAAATGGAATGTTTTTCGTGCCACTACATTGGAGGAGAAAAATTTCCAAAAATTGAAAAAAATCCAGCAAACATAGGCCCCGACCTCACCGGCATGGGTTCAATGCACGGAGAACCAACCTATTTTTTCGAGTCCATCGTCAACCCTAATCGCGTAATCTTGAAGGGCCCTGGATATATCAAAAAAGGTCTGTCCATCATGCCAAACTATAGCGACTCAATCGGGCTTCAGGAGGCAATTGACCTGGTAGCCTACCTGACGAGTTTAAAAGGAGGGCACAAGAAAATGGGCGGGGAGATGCATGCCCATGGAAGTACGAAAACCTTAAAATAAATTCCGAGCATGGCGACAAAATTGGCAATCGCCCACATAACAAATCGACCCATCACGGAATGATGCAATCAAATTGAGTTTTCTAAAAAAAAATCCTCCCCTGCGGCGAATACCGCGGGGGAGGAGCGCGTTGATAGCGATTTCACTACCGGGCAGAACCAATTAGCCGAAGCCTTTGAGGCTATCGTTGAGAGTGCCGCTAGCGGCCAGGTGGCGGAAGTGTCCAAATACCGGAGCTAGCGTCCCCCC
>JABJAL010000045.1 GCA_018669005.1 Nitrospinaceae bacterium | reverse complement strand
GCTCATCTAAATCCCCTCCCGGGTTGGGCGGTCTTACCAAAAGAGTATCGAATATCCTCTCTTTCAGCTTGGACCGGTTTGAAGGGGCAAGGTCAGATTTTGAAATCCTGTTGACGAAAGTGCGTGCGGCGCTTCTTGAGATTGGTCGAGATGAGCCGAAGATGTCGACAGAGAGCGTGCGGCTTGCCGTGGCCTTATGTCTCCAGGGATTCATTAATGAGTTTGTTTTCTCTGTCGGCGCCGAGGAAAAACAACTAATCGAAGAAATTCGTGCTGAAATTGAAGGCGCTCTTGAGGCGGGTGTTTCCGTGGAGCCCGCACTCGAGGAAAAGTTGCTATTGCTGGCCATGTATGAGCCGCTATTTAATCTTTCATCGGCTCATGTCATCAGGGATTTTCCGAGGGAAAGCTGGTCATTAGAGTTTCAGGAAATACTGGATACGACCTTTTTTGTTCGCTTCGAGGAGGAGGTGATTAAAAATGAGGTCAAGAGCATTTCCGGGGTTGAGGATGCCACTTCTGAGGCCGTCAGGGCGCAGTACGAGGATAATCCATATCCGCGATGGATCTCCCGTACACCTACAAGAAAAATGAATTTCAGCGGATATCTTAAGCAGGTGACGCCTCGATTTACGCCGCAAGCAATGTTTAATGAACCGATCAGAATTCTTGTCGCGGGTTGTGGTACGGGGCAGCAGCCGATTTCCACGGCCATTGCGATTCGATGTGAGGTGCTGGCTGTCGATTTGAGCCGTGCGAGCCTGGCTTATGCGATTCGCATGGCGCGGAAAATGAAAATCGATAATGTCGAATTTGTTCAGGGCGACATTTTGGAATTGTCGGCCCTTGAGGAGAGATTTCATGTCATCGAATGCGCAGGTGTACTCCATCATATGAAAGAGCCCGTTCGCGGTTTGTCCGTGCTTGAGAAACTGCTACTTCCTGGGGGGGTGATGAAGATTGGACTCTATAGTGCAATAGCCAGGCGAAAGATCATCGAGGCCCGCGATTATATCGAGAGCAACGGCCTTAAGCCCGGGCACGAGGATATCCGCGCCTTCAGGAGAGATGAGCTAATGAGCGCTGCGGATAGATTCGACATCAAGCGCCATGGAGATTTTTACTCGCTCAGCACCTGCCGGGATCTGCTCTTTCATGTGCAAGAGCATGATTTGACTCTCCATGAGGTTAGGGAGTTGATTGACTCACAAAATCTTAATTTCATTGATTTTGAATTCATTGAGTCCAAGCATCGAGAAAGATATGCAGAGCGCTTTCCCGATGACACGACCATGATAAATCTTGACAACTGGGAGAGATTTGAAGAGGAGTTCCCCGATACGTTTCTGGGCATGTACCAGTTCTGGTGCCAAAAAGCGGGGGAGGCGGGTTAATCCGGGTTTCTGGCGGCCCCTAGCCCGGCTGCTGGGCCAGCCCCGGCTACGCCGTCTCGGCCGAAGGTTCGGCGAGATAGGTTCTGTTCGGATAGGTCCACACGAGTAGTAGTGAGATGACCCCCAGCGTGAAACTGTAGAGAAACGCCCAGGAATAGTCGCCTGCCATATCGTAAAGCACTCCGCCGAAAAAGCTGCCGCTCGCCATACCAATACTCGCGCCCATTGTGAATGTTCCGTAAAGAAGTCCCACGCGCTTAGGCCCGTAAAACTCGCGCGTCACGAGTGGATATAGTGTGCCATGTCCTCCGAGGCCAAGCCCGACAAATATGGCGACGAAGTACATGGTTCCCAACCCCGGCGAGAACAAAAGTAGGGGAACGGGAAATGTCTGCATGGATAGGAATAGGAGCAGAGTACCTTTAGGTCCGAACCGGTCGGACATCATGCCGCCGACAAGACGCCCGACCAGTGCTCCCGCTCCCAGGGCGCTCATCAGCATGGCGGCCTGAACGCGGGGCATACCCGATTCAATAGCGAAGGGGACGATGTGAACGAGCAGCACGGAATGGCACATGCAATCGCATGCATGACTTCCCAAAACGGTCCAGAAAGGCCGACGCTTCATGATCTCCTTGACCCCGAGTGAGGCTTCGGGGAGCGTTGCGGCCTCTTTAAATGTCGCGGATTTGGCCCCATTAGCGCTTTTCTTGGTTATGACGTTTTTCTCCGACTTAATGAACCAAACCGCCGGTAGGGTTAGCAGGAGGACTGTAGAGCCCATGGCTGCATACGATAATCGCCAGCCGTATGCTGCGATTAAATACCCGAGTATAGGGGCGGTAATCAGAATTCCGAGCCCGCCTCCAGCGCCCGCTAGCCCGGTGGCCAAGCCGCGATTCTGAGTGAAGGAGCGTTGAATGAAGGCTAGAATGGGGGTGTTGAATGCGCTTCGGCCTAGTCCGCTTATCACACCGATCAGCAGGTAAAACTCCCATATGCTTTGGAGGCGAGAGGCAAATATCATGGCAAGTGTGATTAGTAGGGTGCCTACGATGACGACTCGCCTGGTGCCGTATTTGTCGGCCATTGCTCCGGCGAGAATCGCGCTGGCCGAGCCGGTGATCATAAAGATAGAAAATCCGGCTGAAATGCTGGAGCGAGACCATCCGAATTCTTCGGATAAAGGTTTAAGAAAGATGCCAAAATTAAAGTTTAAGCTAGAGCCCAAGGCGAGCATGACAAAGCATGAGGCAATAATAGCCCATTGATACGTGGAAAAAAGCACATTTTTTTCTTGCATGAAGGAACGGCTCCTGGCCTCCGTCCCTCAGTGTGGAAAGGATAAGCCGAAAAGGACAAAGTAACGCCTAGTCATACTATGGGCAGAGGTCTTGATTTGCAACGTACCTCGCAAGGACGGATGGTAGGGCGAGATGTAATTTCTAGACCATGTTGTGAACTCGAAGGGTGGGCTGAGTGATTTTCGGGGGGGAAGTAGGGTTCTGGTGTTGACTCTTAAAAAGGGGATTCTTTTTGAATTTTCCTCATTTTAAATCGTCCCGTATTC